>NZ_LIRE01000375.1 GCF_001402795.1 Pseudanabaena sp. 'Roaring Creek' | reverse complement strand
GTGTAAATATTTACAGTGGTAGGTAATGGAGATCGCACTCTAAATCACCCTCTCCAATCTCTTCACGAATACCAAATCGCAATCATCTGAAGCGATCGCGCGTAATATCGAACGATTTTATATTTACAAGATTATCTAAACACACTAAACTTAGTCTATAAACTTAGTCTAGTATGTTTAGATGGAAACCGTTAATATTCATCAGGCTAAAACCAATCTTTCCCGTCTTTTGGCAAGGGTGGAACTGGGAGAAGAGATTGTTATCTCTAACCGAGGTATTCCCGTAGCTAAGCTCGTTCCATTTGGTACTTCTGCTAATCGCAAAGCGAGTTTAGGCATAGATAAGGGGCGTTTTATCGTACCTGAAGACTTTAACGATCCTTTACCAGAGGATATCTTGTCAGCATTTGAGGGGAGTGAAGGGTGAAATTGTTAATGGATACTCATATCTGGTTGTGGTGGTTTGCCCAGCCAGAGCGTTTGAGTGAAGAGGCGATCGCTTCCCTTGTCGATGAAGCTAATGAAGTGTGGTTCTCTGTGGCAAGTGTTTGGGAAATGGGTATCAAAGTGGCGATCAGTAAGTTGCCACTACCAGAACCAGTAGATAGCTATATCTCAAGTCGCATGGTGCAATTGGGGGCGCGATCGCTCGATATTTCATTCAGTCATGCCTTACAAGCTGCGGCTTTACCTTTACATCATCGTGATCCCTTCGACAGGATGTTAATCGCACAGGCTCAAATAGAAAATATGACGATCGTGACGGCTGATCATATGTTTAGCCAATATCAAGACATTTCTATTCTTTGGGCAGCAAATTCATAGGAAGGCGATCGCTCTTTCTAATAAAAGCCTCGCTTCATGAGCGATCGCATAGAATTCTAGGGGAATTTTGCCAAGATTGTAGCGCTTGAAGGGTTTAATAGGCGATCACAGATAGTAATTGGTATTGATTAAGATACTTAACCTTTCATCTGTTCTTGTAGAAGTGGCGATCGCCTCAGTTAAATTCTGGCAACCAAGGCAAATCAGTCGTTCCGTAATTGTACCCAAGCTGATTAATTAAAGTGGTTAACTGACCTCGATGGTGAGTTTGATGATTAAACATATGCGTGACTAATACCCATGATGGAATAACTCGCGTTTTTCCATCAACGTTACTTTTATACTCGCATTTTGAACTTAACCATTCCGAATCTAGCCTCATCGACCACAATAAAATTTGACGATCCACTTCAATTCTCTCTTGGCGTAAATCTTCAAAGTTATCGTATAGTTGCTGCCCAATTACTTCGCAGTGAAAAGGATTGCTAGTAAAACGCCCCATCCAAGCTTTGTCACCGTATAGCAGATGGTTCAAGGTTCCATGTATAGATTCAAAAAAGGCTCCTAAGTCTTTTTTTCGATCTTCATCGGGAATATCAGCACATACCTCATACAAATTGCTATTCATCCATTGGTTGTACCGAGCCATGAGTTCAAATTGAGTTTTATTAATCATTTCCATACGCTGAAAGACTAACCGATCCCTTACGAACAGTATTAAATTTATCTATTTTCTCATTTAAAAGAAAAATAGATATGAATTCAGCAAATTTAGATCGCGCTTCCCGATCGCACCCTAAACAACCCTCTCCAATCGCCTGACAAAAGCCGAACTGCGATCGCACGACAACTCTAAATACTCGGTAGCCCTAGTCATAGTCACGCAATAATCGCATGATGTTCTAGGGGAAATTTGCCAAGATTGTAGCGCTTGTTAGATTTAGTTTAGTGGCGATCGCGGTTCTAGTGGAAAATTGAAATTAGCATTTCACGCTTAGCGGGTGTAAATATTTACAGTGGTTTGTAACGGTAAGCGATCCTAGTAGCGATCGCATTTTGTAACAGATAACGATCCAAATTAAAAAGAATGCCACTCTCCACACCTAATGTAGTCATAGGGTTGAGCAGCAAAATTTCCATCTGTAAGTTTCTGGAAAACCCGATTAATTTTAGGTTCCCCTTTTTTGCAGAAAACTAAGACACCAACATCTGGTGGTAGTATCAAACGATATTGAAAAAGTGGAAAGTTTGATAGTCTTGTTTGGTTTAATTGGGGTGATTGCTGGCTGGGCTCTCCTACAGTACGACCGAAAAGATCGCAATTCACATAATAGTTATGATTTGGATTTGGCGAACCTAGTCCGACTGGACGGAAAATATTATTAAGTTTGGGATCTCCAGTAGTCAAACATTCTAGTCGTACTCCATCATTAGGTTCTAAGGTAAGAGCATATTGAGCCCTCCTTAAGATCCAACCATTGGCAGGATGAATCGCATCAATTCGCGTCTCTGCTTTAGCAGGATTTACAGACAAGACTAGTCCTGTAATAAGTAAATAAATATATGTGCAGATCCTGAGATTGAATTTATATAAAAATGGGAGTTGTTTTTTCATCACAAAAATTTAATACAGCGATCGCATATTGTTCTAGGGGAATTTGCCAAGATTGTAGCGCTTGATGGACTGGGTTTAGTGGTCATCCCAGTTGCAATTTGAGTTCCAGTAGAGGTATTTATTCTCAAAAATTTGATTAGCCCAACTACGATTAATCCATTTAACACCGACCAAATAAATATATATGGTGTGAGAAAGAAAATTAGTGTGTTCAGGAAAGTTATCATGCAATTTCAATAACTTGATTTTATTGATTTCAGTTTAACAGTTCCCCTCCCTAAGAAACTGACAAAATCACCTTCTCCAATCTCCTCACAAAAGCCGAATTCCGATCGCACGAAAGCTCAATCTGAGCTACTTAATTATTATTGGATTTTTTCATACCCAGATGGGCATTCTGGTTCTGGTTGGAGGACAAATTTGGGGGGCATCTGGCGAGTAGGTTTTAGGCTCGAACAGGTTATGACAAATGTGCTCGGGTCTGGAGAATTAGGAATTTGGACAACATACACCAGTCCCGTATATGACTTCAATCCATCTTTCTTTGCTAGACCGATGTTCTGAACTGCCTTAGTACTATTGAGAACCTCAATTTGATATTTGTAATTTTCAGTCTCAGGACTAATGCCAATATCTAGATCGGCAATTTTACTTGTAAAGTAATTCTTTTCTAGAAAGAAAGCTTGCTGAGCGCGATTCAACGTCCCAACATAAGTTTTTGCTTCGCTCTGTTTTATTGGATACCCAGAAGGTGGAGGACTTGTAACCTCAATGTCTTTAGGCAAATTAGCGTCATTGGAAATACGATTGAGAAATAGCGCGTTGGGTAAAAGCAATCCTCCAAAAATATTTTCTGAATACTGAAATGCTGCGGGAACAAATAATTGTTGCAAAATTAGCTGACCTTTTTGACTGAAATCAACGGTGATTCTGGAGGCAAAACTACCATGCAACACATCTAGGTATGTCTGTCCATTAGTCGTATTCACTTGATATTCAAAGGCGAATGCTGACTTCTGGTCTATGTTGACCATATATAGCTTGCCATCAGCAGTAAAGATAAATTTCAATGGGTCTTTAGTATTGACAGTAGGTATTAGTTGCCATTGTCCAGTTAAGCGATCTCTTAACTGACTTGCTTCCGCAGAAAGAGGAGTATTTTCGGCAGCGATCGCCTCAAAACCGAGATTAGTAAAAATTGCTGGATAAGCAATATTCATGGCGATCGCTAAGGAAGTTACAACTTTGAAAATCAAATTTTGTTTAGTTTGTTTAAGCATTATCTATTACTCGTTAATCCCCAAAAAGATTATTTTCTTGTAGAAATTTGACAAGATTGTAGCGCTTGAAGGACTGGGTTTAGATCTTACTTTTCCCTTTATCTCTGAGACTCTCTCTGGACAAGGGTCTCAAAATCCAACCTATTTGCAATAAGTGTCACTTAATGACAATCCGCAACGCTAGAATAAGGCTTTTGGTAGTAGGAATATTGACGGTTATACTAAAACAGCAAGATAACGGGAAAAGTAAGGGGGGAGAGGGGTTAGGGGTGATGGCTTTACAGACTTCCACGTAACATCAGTTACTTATATCCCATTGCCAATTAAAACAAAAGCAGACCAAAAATAAGGATGATTATAATTTGCTTCACCCTGTTTTACAGATCTATGAATCATCGCCAGTTGCGCTTCTCTAAGAGATGTTGATATTGTAATATTTCGCTTTTTTAAGTTTTCATAAAAACTTTTCATCAATACCTGAGTGCCACCATCCGATACTTTCCAGAGAGAAGCAATCGAGGCTTTAGCTCCTGCTCTCTGGACTTGATAGCCAAAACCAAGAATCTCAGAACCATTGCCCAAGCTACCTATCCCAGTTTGACAAGCGCTGAGGAGCACTAAATTAGCATCTTTTAACTGCCAGTCTTTCACTTCTGATAATGTCAACTTACTTCCATCTCCAAACAGAATATAGGAATCTAATGGACTACCCGATTTAAACTCCGCATGGGTGGCAAGATGCACAATATTTTTGCCGACAACATTTGTTTTTGTAGCATTGGCGGTAAAGTCATATTCAATTAGTTTAGTTGTATTAGGGAAGCCAGTAGTAATATTATCAACTTCAGGAATTGTTGAAGGCAATCCACCCAGACCAAAACGAGTTTCGCTACCTTTTCCACCGAAGGCTCCAACAAAGATGCGGAAGTTTGTTTGAGAATTGTGATTTGGATCGAATAGGCTATAAGCAATCAAGTTATCTACTCGATATTTTTCTACTAGCCACTGTTTACCATCATAGAGAGCGGCAAGGGGAATATAGCGAAGAAGACCATCTGGAGCATAGAGGATAGTATTAGCCTCAGCCCGTTTTAGGTCTTCTTCAATCGGTTTAATGATGAGATTGTAGAGGTTTTGACTTGAATCTTTAACATCTAAAGAACTAATATCTTGCAAGTCATTACGAAAATCAGTCACCAGTTTTTCGAGTTCTGTTTTGCTTATCGTAACAGTACGGTTGATTGGGAGACTATTGGCAGAAAAAACAATCAATTCAAGGCGATCGCTTAAAATCAAAGGATAGATCAGGACTGCTCCTTGAGGAAGTTTTTGCAGATATTCGGGAGTTTTATTAATATCTGATTTTGGAATTTGCTGGATCTGACTCGCAAGTTGTTGATTGAATTCAGTGATTTGTTCGTTGCTAATCGTCGATAGCTTGTCGCTAATATTTCTTTCAGGCTCTAAAAGTCTAATGTTCTGCGTAGTGCGATCGCTCCCTTTGATGTTTTTAAGATAATCTTCAAGTTCTTGGATTTTAAGTAGGTCAAGAATTTGTAGGGCTTCTGACACTCGCCCTTGTTTGAGCAAGAGATCGGCAAGGTTGCGATAGGTTGATGCTACCGTATCCAAGTAGGATTTTTGTTCTTCTTTGCTCAGCCCAAGGATATCTTTGCGAATCGCTTCTGTCAGATTGATTGATTGTTTATAAAACAGGATTGCAAGTTCGGGTTTATTTTGCTGGGCTAGTAAGTATCCCAAGTTTCTAAACACTTTGCCTTGACCTTCGCGATCGCCAATTTGATTAGTAATAACTAAAGATTGTTGATAGAAGTCTAGAGCCTTTGTAAAATCACCTAATTCTCGATAGTTATTACCAAGATTAATTAAGGCAGTACCTTCACCTCGGCGATCGTTAATTTTTCTAAAAATGTCTAATGATTGTTGATGTAATTCAATAGATGTTTGATACTGACCTAGACTGCTATAGGTGACACCTAGATTAATAAGCGTACCTGCTTCATTTTGATAATTTTTCATTGAGCGCGCTATTTCCAAGCTTCTTTGCTGAAAAGAGATTGCTTTCTCATACTTTCCTAAAATACGGTAGCTAGTTCCTAAATTATCTAGAACTAATCCTTGGAAGACATGGTCTTGACTTTTATCCAAAATCTTTAGGCTTTGCTGATAAAACTCAATCGCTTTTTCATATTGACCTAGATAGGCATAAACAATGCCTAGATTATTGAGCGAAGCTGCTTCACTATGAATAATTGATTGCTTATCCATCTGAACAAAGGGGTTATTAGGAGCAGGATTTTCACTGTAAAGCTGTTCAATCTTACGAGCAATATCTAAGCCTTGCTGATAGAAGTTAATTGCCTTTTCATATTGCCCCATATTGTCGTATGCTGCACCAAGTTTATTGAGAGAAGCAATTTCACCAATGGGAAGTTGGATCTCACGGGCAATTAATAAACTCTGTTGATATAAATCGATCGCTTTGTCATACTGACCTAAACGATCGTAAACATAACCCAAATGATCCAGAGCACTACCCTCAGTCTCCCGATCGTGACGAGTGCGCCCAAGTGCTAAAAGTTGTTGGTAAAACTCAATCGCTTGATTAGATTGTCCCAACTTTTCAGAAACTCTGCCTAAATTAACAAGGGTGACTTTTTCTCCATCTCCCTGAAGTTTACGATCGATGATCAAAGCTTGCCGATAGATCTCAATCGCTTTTTCGTATTGACCAACGTCTTCATAGGCTCTTGCTAATTCGCTAGTCGTCTCAGATTGTATAATTAAGTTAGCAAACTTGAGAGCAAGATCTAATTCTTGCTGAACAATAGGAATTACTTTCTCATATTGCCGCAGCTTTCGGTATAGGTTACCTAAATACATCAATGCGTCCATTTCCCCAGATTGATAGCTAATTTCGTGAGAAACGCTTAAAGCTTGCTGATAAAAGTCAATTGCTTTTTCAGTCTGATTTAAATTTGTAGAAACTTGACCTAGACTAGTGAGTATATCTGCTTCACCTTTGCGATCGCCAATTTTCTGTCTACAAACTAATGCTTGTTGGAAAAATTCAATCGCCTTGTCATACTGTTCTCGATCTGACCAATAAATCACTCCTAATTTTTCGAGAGAAATACCTGCACCTTTATAATCTCCAATTTGCTGGTAAATAGCGATCGCTTTCTGGAAGGAATCAATTGCTTTCGTATCTTCTCCTAAATTCAAGTAAAGAAAGCCTAAATTTTTGAGCGAATCTCCCTCACCTTGCTGATTCTTAATTTGTCTAAAAATGGCTAGAGCTTTTTGATCGAAGTCACTCGCTTTATCGTAATCCTGCATATATCGATATGCCTCTCCTAAGCCATTTAGGGAGTTTCCTTCTCCTTGGCGATCGCCTATTTGCTGGGAAATTATTAGAGACTGCTGAAAAATACTTATTGCTTCACTTCGGTTTCCTAGTTCCACATAAGCATTACCCAAACCAATGAGCGTATCTTTCTCACCTTGACGATTTTTGGTAATGCGGTAAAGTTCTAACGCCTGCTTAAATGATGTGACTGCTAACTTGTATTGATTGTTGTAAGCTTGCTGGATTCCTTGCTTAAGCAATTGATCGGCATCAGCCTTACGATTTGTTATAGCCTGAGACCAACTATCTTCACGTACCACTAATTGTATTGGCAAGCAAAACAGCAAAGTTAAAAATGCGATTGTCCTGATATTACGCACAGTATTATTAGCTCAGAGGTGCTAATTAGGATGGCTAAATTAAATATATAACAATTCTAATTTGCGCCCGCAATCCAAATCAGCCCCCCGTCACCGATCGCCATCTCTTTCGCATATAGGGTTGCCTTGAAATAGCCAATGTGCCACTTAAACTTTTTCCACTAGAACCAATGTTTTATAAATTGCATATGACAAAAAAGCAATGTTTAGGAGACAATCTCGAGATTGTCTCGAGATTGTCTATGGGTATAAGTCGCTAATTCGCGCAAATAGCATACGGCTTTGGGTCGCAACCATTGCAATTTTCTCTCCCTCACTTACCTTTGCCCATAGGCGATCGCTTGCCGAAAACCGATACTTACCTTTAAGTTTCCGCAATGCAGTTGTTTTGCCCTCAGAGTCAATGCTATAGGCTTCATCAATATCCAAGTGTAGATAATATTCCCTAGTCTCATTTGGTGGTTGACCTGCGGTAAAGATTTCTTTTTTGAGGATTTCGGCACTAACTACAATGGGTTTACCCTTGAGATCGGTATATCCTTTCCAACCTTTGAAAGCTGCCATACCCGTACAAATAAGCATCAGTATTGCCCCTACAATCGCTGGTACTTTGGCAATCAAAAGCACGAACAAAGTCATGAGCGTACCGCCAACGACCAGCACACAGGCGATCGCTAGTTGTAAATATGCGGTCAACTGTACGTAAGCTCGACTCTCTGCATAAATCTTTTGTAATTGTTCTGTGGTCATAGGATTAGACTTTGATCAAGATTAAGTAAGACCGCTTTTAGCAAAAACTCTAAGCGAACATAGGGCGATCGCACAAGCAAATTACTGTCAAAGTGTAAATGTTTACATCTGTGTTTTCCATAAAGTCTAAGATTTATCATTTCGCTATGTGTCACTTATTCCTGTAGCGATGCGCTTTTGTCCAAAAAAGTTTTCTTAAAACCGAACTATATCTAAGTAGCAACAGTCTAAATAAATTAAATAATTGTTGAGTAGTTATGTCTCGGACAAACATTATTTCTGCTATATCTTGGACTCTTGGGTTAGCAGTAATTTATTTTAGCGTTGGCTCCTTAGTTGACGGCAAAAACATAGAGCAAATGCCCCAGAATCAATCAATATGTAAAACTCTAGTTAGCAAAATACTAGATACAAGATCTGAAGGTGAAAAGGTTTTCTCTGGAGGTAACTGGACAAATAATTGTGTCTTTAGTAAACATTAAATCGGTTTAGAGAAGAACGTCGGTTTGCCGATGGTCGATACCTCGACCATCATTTTGATTCCTATCTGATTGATAGGAATATTTACAATCCTAACGAAAGATCTCAAAACTACCCTTCATCCAACTCTCGGAACTATGATCGCCGCGATCGCTAGTTGTCAATCACAAGCCCAATGAGCTAAGCGCTAAAGTTTAAATTTTTCCTTTCACCAGATCGAGCATCAGTCCCAAAAGACGAGAATGGCGCTTTTTTACTGCCCGAACTATTTGTGACTGCGATCACATATTCGCACAGCCAACATCACAGAATCCTAGATTAGCGATCGCAGGGCAAACCTTGATAGAACGCGATACTAAACCCATAGAGAAAACGTTAACAGGACAAAAGCAATGATTCTCAATTCCTTAAACCAAGTTCGCGCGATCGCTATTAAAACTATTGTCGGTACGGAAAAAGCCATTGTATTTTTAGGCAAAACCTTTGTAGTCGATAAAGCCTATAAATCTCTCAACGATGCGATCGCTGGATGCAAAAGAGACGTAGATTTAGGCATGGCAGTATTAATCGCCCCTGACGCAGACCAGTTTAAGGTGTGGGTATCGATTCCTAACGAAATGATCTTGCAAGCGGGTTAAATCCTGTAGCTAAAAAGCTTAACTTCAATACCTTTTTTCCTAGCCTTTTCAATCGTGTCCTGTGTCCCCTCCGTATTATTGACATGAAAAGCTATGAGTTCGTCAGCAATATCAATGATTTGGGTAATGCGATTAAAATACGCTTCTTTATCAATAATTTGGGCAGTCCCCTCAACCAAGCAACCCATTGACCTGACAGTTTCTAACTGAAAAATTAAATCCTCCGCCTGTCCACGATTAATTACACCCTCACTTGCCCGATTCAAATAGTGAGCGCTGTATATTTCCAATGCAGATGGGATAATAATTTTTAATTGGCTAGTATCTATACCAACTTTTAAGACTTCATCAGTACCAAAGAAGTCCACGCCCAAAGCACCGCCCGAAACAAGCCCATTGCCAAGGGCAATTAGCGATCGCACCTCTTCTCGGACTTGGCTTTCAATATCAAAATTAGTATGTCGCCAACTTCCCGCGTTAGCTTGCGTTGCGGAGCAAATCGCAGTCCATTTCATAATTGCAACTTTCCACTAGAACCAAATTTCCACTAGAACATGGAACTAAAACCTGCTAAACCAAAATCACGTCAGTCGATGATGGTGGATTTTAACCAGTTCGTTGAGCCTTGGTAGAATTTACCTAGAAAGGCTCCAGAATATCCCAAAAATGATAATGCCAATTCCAAAAATGGCAACGCCATTTTTGGAATCTCAAAACCTTACTGGGATTATTTTATAATTCACGAAAGTGTCGTCACACCTTCATGAATTTATGTTTACGATCCGAACTGCTCTTTCGCATCAACTACCCGACATTATTCTGTCGCGTCATGACAAAACCCTTGACATTTAATAATGTCCTTTCGACCGAAAAAAAGACTCTTTTTTGTTTTTTGTTTAGCTTTACTCCAAGCTAATGTTAAATTATTGGCATACTTCCAATCATTTCAGAGGTTAAAAGTATTTGTGACTAAAACTATAGCTATTTTTAATCAAGCTGGTGGCGTAGGTAAAACTACGCTTACCCATAACTTAGGCTACCAAATAGCTAAACGCGATCGCCGAGTTTTATTAGTAGATATGGATCCCCAGTCATCTCTCACTAAGTTTGTCGGGTTAGTTCCTTCTGAGTTAGCCAAGACAGTTGCTAATGCGATTATTGACGAAGAAGCACTGCCAATTCACAAAGATTTGTTAGGAATGGATTTTGTCCCTGCCAATCGTTTTCTAAGCGCTACAGAGATGCAATTAGTCAGTGCTTCTCTACGCGATTTTAGGCTAAAAGATGCCTTGGATTTGGTGCAGCAGCAGTACGATTATATTCTGCTCGATTGCCCTCCAAGTTTAGGACTGCTAAGCTATATTTCATTAGTTGCCGCGACCCATGTTCTCGTCCCTGTAGAAACTCATCTCAAAGCATTTGAGGGAACTGATGAGTTATTGCAGACACTTACCTATGTAAAAAGCAAACCTAATAAACAATTACAAGTAATCGGATTTGTCCCAACTCGCTACGATGGTCGCAACTCCGCAGATATTCGTACCCTTGAGGCAATGAATGAACAACTTGCTGTATGGGGTAAAGTGTTTGAGGCAATTCCCCGTGCTACAGCATTCGTTGATGCTAGTGAAGAGAGATTACCTCTAGCAGCTTTACAAGCTAAGCATCCTGCTGTAAAGATTATGGACAAAATTATCGATCATATTGAGAAACTGGCATGACCCGAAAAACAACAAAGCCTTTTAGCGGACGTATCACTGCACCTAGCGCTCCTTGGCTTGCACCTGAAGTTGATGAATCTCCTATACCTAGCGATCGCCTTAAGTCTGAGGTTGAGATTCAAATTGCGGATATTCATTTACCGCCGAAGCAACCTCGCCGCTATTTTGATGCAGAGGCATTACAAACCTTAGCAAAATCGATCGCCCAGCACGGAGTTTTACAACCTCTACTAGTGCGTCCTCGTTCGGCGGGTGGCTATGAACTGGTTGCTGGTGAGCGTCGTTATCGGGCAGCACAGTTATCAGGATTAAGTACTGTTCCTGTAATTGTGCGGGAGTTAGATAATAATGAGGCTTGGCAAATTGCGCTGGTCGAGAATCTTCAGAGAGAAGATCTCAATCCCATTGAAGAAACGGAGGGGATTCTCGATCTTTTAGCTCTTGAGCTTGCGCGTCCGTTGGATGAGATTCCTAATTTACTGCGTCTATTGTTTAATCAGAATAATCGTAGCAAGACGGATTTCAGCAATCTTGATGAGGTTGATAATAACGTTATTATCAATGGCAAGAACAATCTAGCCGAGACTGATAATAACGTTATTATCAGTAGTGAAGACAATAATAACGAGCTTGGTAATGCAACCCTAATCCAGCAAATCGAACGAATCTTTGAGCAGTTAGGGCGGATGAGTTGGCAGTCGTATGTGACAAATCGTCTACCTTTGTTGAAGCTTTCGGAGATTGTGGTTCAGGATTTGCGTGAGGGAAAGATTGAATATACTAAGGCAAAGCTGATTGCTGGTGTTAAGGATGCAGCGTTTCAAAAGCAGTTGTTAGATGAGGCGATCGCTGATGGGCTATCTTTAAATGAAATCAAGAGCAGAATAAAAGAAAGCTCTCAAAAGTCTCTAGCTAGTGAACCAACGGATCTCCGTTCTCGATTTGAGTCTACTTTCAAGGCGGCAAAGTCTTCACCTGTTTGGAAGGATGCGAAAAAGCAAAAGAAGTTGGAGGCTTTGTTAAAACAGTTGGAGGCTTTGATTGGTTAATAGGAGTGATAGCGATCGCCTCAAACTGCAAAAGTTGAGTAAGGGAGGAAGTGGCGATCGCAAAATATCTTTTAGTATTCACGAATCACAAATACTGGTGTACTGGACTTGGGTTGATTTTGCTTTTGAATACGAATTAAGCGATCGCTAAGTTCTGTTGTTTGAGATTGCAAAAAGTCATTGATAAATTTTGCTTGTCCCTGATAGTCGCGATCGTCTTTACAAATAATGATGCCGCTATGATTCATGCCGCTACGATGTAAATCGATAAAATCATCACGATTAAAGGTTATTAGAATTCGATTTTGATTTGTGGCAAATTTTAGAACTTCAGGATCTGGAATACTTTGATTTGCTTGTGCTGCTTCGTAGGAGGTGAGTACATCATGACCGTAATCGCGCAGGATTTGCACAATGTCGATCGCAAAGTTTTCGTTGGAATAAAGTCTAGCCAACGATCGTTTCCTCTTGCTCGTATTGGTGAGAGGCGATCGCGAGATCGATTTCTTCTTGATGTGTAGTGTAATAAAATCGGGCGTTGCTCAAGTCATCTGTGGTTAATGAGGGAAAGTTGCGTAAAAGCTCTGAGGTATCGGCTCCTTGTTGTTGGAGTGAGATGATTGTCCAAACGGGGATGCGGGTATTGCGGATTCTTGCATGACCTCCACATACGCCGACGGTTTTCTGGATTGTGCGAGATTTTAGTTTTTCTTGCAATAGGGCATATTCATCTGGTGCAAGGGCTTCGATGACTTGGGCTAAGGATTCTACTAATTTTGTATTCATAGTTTTGAATCTATGCTCTCAGGTTGATCACATGAGTTAGTTTAGCTGATGATCGCCTTTTGCCATCATCAAGCGCGATCGCTAACAGAACCTTGTAGATAAAAGCGATCGCAGTAAAAGCCTGAAAGTAAGCAAATTAGAGATAGGCGATCAATTATAGTAAGATCTCTAGATATTTCTAATTTCCTAAAATTTAGATATACTAAGACTATTAGAATACAAATAAAAATGTCACTTAGAGAACTTAGTTTTGTCAGTCAAAATCCAATTACATCATTACCGTTTACTCGCTACCGTATTAAGCTTATTCAAGCAGTTGAACAGTCTGAACAATCTAGGGCAATTGGTAAAATCGCTAGAGATTTAGAGTGGCAATATAAGTCTCCTATTTTGGCTGATTCAACTAATAGCAGTATTCTGAGTTCTATATCTTTGTCAAGTAGCGATCAATATGAGATCCTTAGCACAGAGTCTATTGATCTTGCCAGTCCAAGTTATGAGAGATTTTTCTTTGAGCTTTGTAATTCTGCAATTATAGATGCATTTAAGAAAGTGAAAAATCCTCCACGCATTGATCGCTATAAAAAAAGAATATATTCCAATGAAAGTTTTAGCCTAGAAAGAGAAGACAATCGAGACAACGAGGATACTGCCTTAAATAATGATTTGGTTGTTGAAACTCAGAAACAAGACAAAATTGAAGGACAAAAATATTTAACGTTTGATTTTGTTAGAGATCAAAAGCAACACTTAGTTCTAATTCTAGATTTTGCTAGTGAATACCACTCTCGATTAACTATTGATCAGATTGGGATGTCAAATCTAGAAACTGGTCAAAAAATGGTTCATGTCTATGATGGAAGAGTTTGCCATTTTATAGGTATTGCAGAAGAAACAATTGACACAAAAATAGCGGATATTGGTAACAATAGTTTGCTTGAATTCCATCATCAAAAGGGGAACCTTTCCGATAAAGATTTAGGAATACTTAGCAAAGATTCTCTAGCAGTAAAAGTTAGTTATCCATCAGCTAAAGGCAAGCCATTTGAGGCTTTGCATATTCCTCAACTTTTGCGAACAATCTACGATCGCAGTCAGTTTGATGATGATATATATCATGATAACCTATGGAATATATCGAAAAAAGTGCATAAAGCTTTTGAAACAATTAGCTTTCTTAATCAAAGAAATCGATTTCAGTTGCTAAACCAACCTATTCAATTTTCAACAAAATTGAGAGAATTTGCTCCGCAAGTTTGTAAGCTATTTCCGTCTGGAAGCAAAGCTAATAATTTAGATTTTGGTAAACATCCAAATTCTGAACAAAGACTTGCTGTTTCATATCCTAGAGCAGGTTTAGACAAATATTATCTACTAGATAAACCTAATCAACCAGTCAAGTCAGTTTTACTCTATCCTCTAGAATGGCAGAGAAAAGCTAAAGCTTATAGTGATAAATTAAAAGATGAACTTCATAAATTTGGGATTACACTACTGATTGCTCATCAAGTCTACGATCCTAGAGATAAAGTAGAGATTCGCCAAGTATGTCAAAAGCTCAAAGAATGTGACTTTGTGTTTGCTTGCGTACCAAATGAATCAGAATTTAGTCAAGATTCTAGTGCTGATCCTTACAAGATTATTAAAAAGCAATTAGTTCAGCGCAAAATTCCATCCCAGATGATCATGAAATCAAGCCTTGATAAAGGATGGGATAAACACACAGGACACAACTTGATTATTGGTATCAATGCTAAGCTCGGTCACGCAAGTTGGTGTATCAAAGAAACTACAGGTACAGCAAAATCATTCATAGGCTTAGATGTGAGTCGTAAGGATGGAAAAACTGTTGGTGCATCAGCTTTTGTATTAGATGCTCATGGTCAACTAATAGATTGGGCTGCTAGTGACTTTCAAGCTTTTCAAGAAAGTTTCGATCCAGAGATTCTAGAGAATTTATTACTTGATTTTTTTAGTGCATATCCAACTAAGCATTTAGTAATTCATCGTGATGGCAAATTGCAAGATGCAGAATTTCAAGTTCTTGTGAAAATCAAGAATGAACTAGCTTCTAATGGTTTGGAAAAACTTGATGTAGTTGAAGTAATCAAATCAGGATTTTGTCGAGCAGTTTGGCTGCAAAATATAGATGATGTTGATACTTATACTAATCCTAAAAGAGGATGGGGATGGTTACATAGTCATAATGAGGCAGTTATTTTAACCACTGGTGATCGTGAAGCTAAAGTCAGTCCTAATAGTTCTCCTCGTCCATTAAGAATTAAGCGAAAAATGGGAGATACAGATCTCTTAACTTTGGCTGAACAAGTTTATTGGCTTAGTGAAATGCAAGTAGGCTCTACCCAGACAATTCGTTTACCAATCACAACCTACTACGCAGATCGAGCAGCCGAATTTGCGCAAGAGGGACTTTTACCTCGTGGAATTCAAAGAGATAAACGCCTATGGTTCTTATGATTATTTTGCACATTTATCATTTATCTTTTATAAATGCTCTCTTGTCTTTACTAAATCAGGAAATTTTAATCGGAAAAAATATGGCTGAAACAATTATTTTACAAATACCAGAAGCATTTTACCACCGTCTAGCGATTTTATTTAGCCTCACTTCACTCTAACCACCTCAAATTCAGGCAAAAATGCAAGCACAACATCTCTCTCAGGAATCCCCCGTTGGATCAAATCTTGAGTAATCCCCCCCTCAATTCCATCATACTCAATCAGTACCTTCCCATCCTTAATACTCACATAAATCAAATTACCCCGCACCCGTCTCTCCCGATCCCAACCAAACTGCATCAGCGCATAGCGACTATTCACATCATCAAATATCGGCTCTAGGTGAATATTGCCATGAGAAGGTCGTAACTTAGCATACTCACTAATTACCTGCTTGATTACTGCTTGATAGGATTTGATGGTATCCATTGGGTTATCTCCTTAGTGCTTAGATTTACGATAACAAGTTTTAACGGAATTTCAGCGATCGCTAGTTTACCAATTGGCTCATCAAATATATCGCCATAAGTCGCCTCAGAAATTGCCAGAAAAAGTTCACGCTCTGGGTCAATCTGGTTAAGCAATATGCGATACAAAGAATATTGCCCGATCGCTTGCTCTAAATCAACAACTTGGGACTGACCGCGAAACTGCTTAATTTCAATCGCAACTTGTTTGTTTCCCTGCCGAACACCGATAAAGCCACTTGCCGCCAGATCGACAAATAAAAAGCGATCGCCATAGGAAATAACATAGGGATCGTCAGTAACTTCCCATCCATCTTTTATAACTGCTTCTTTTACAGCCTGATGAATGGAATCTCTCGCTGGCAAATTATTTACTCCTCAAATTCTTATTTTCTTGAATATATTATAATAACCCTATTGATATTTTCGGGCGATCTCAAATATTTGCAAAAAATATGGCTGAAACCGTTACTTTACAAATACCAGAAGCATTGTACCAACGCTTAGCGATCGCGGCTGGAGCAACACAGCGATCGCTAGAAGACGTAATTTTACAAGCCTTACAAATTGGTAGCCCGCCAACATGGAAAGACGTACCCGAAGAATTTCAAACCGACCTTGCCAGCTTAGATCGACTTGACGATGATTCACTATGGCAAATTGCCCGTAGCCAAAAAACTCAATTAGAAATGGAACGCTACGAATCCCTATTGTCAAAACAACAAAATACAGGACTTACTGATTCTGAAAGACTGGAATTAGATAACCTGCGTAAAGATAGCGATCGCTTTATGTTACGCAAATCCCAAGCCGCGGCAATCCTAAAATGGCGCGGACATAACGTTCCCAGACTAGCAGGGTAGATTTTGTGTCAGGCTATATTTCTCAAAATCTACGATCGCAAATAGAATCAATTGACCGTAAGCGTTGCTGCTATTGCCTCACAACCGAAGCAAATAGCGGTATGCCTATGACAATTGATCATATTCAACCAGTTTCAAAAGGAGGGCTAAACACCCTTGAAAACCTATGCCTTGCCTGTCGCACCTGCAACGAATATAAATCTGACACCACAGAAGCGATCGATCCATTAACAGGCGAAATTGTAGCTTTGTTTAATCCACGACAACAAAATTGGAAGGAGCATTTTCAATGGAATAATGATGCCTCTCAAATTGAAGGTTTAAGCCCGATTGGACGTACAACAGTTATTGCTTTACGGATGAATAATGCTGTCATTGTCGCTACTCGTAAACGTTGGTTTGCAATTGGTTGGCATCCACCAGATTGAAGTATAAAAACATCAAACCTCTATTTCTGCAATCTTGCGTAAAACTTGCCATGCCACCTCTAACTCACCCTGATTAACCAAAGGAGCCAAAACCTGAGACATCGCATATTGCTTACCCTCTAGCTTCACAAATACAATATCATCACCATTCGTCAACATCGCAAAATTCGGGCGATCACCGTTTGGACTCGCCATTAAATAAGCCAAAGTTTGAGGCAAAGCAGACCAAACCGAAAGCATCGTTTTCTTTGACTCCAAAACAATAATCCACAGGCGATCGCGCAATACCAACACATCGATGCGCCCCTGTAGAGTCTCTTCACTATCTGAAATATTGATCGCAATCGACTCCTCCGCCTTAATCCGAAAAGGAGGATCGTATAAACCAGCGATCGTTAGCAATGGCGAGACGAGTAATAGCATCACCGTACTTTCTAGCAAATGTCCACCAGAACGATGATAAATATAACGCCGCCATAAAATCTCAAGATTGGCGCGATCGCTAGAATTAATCTCTGGTAACTGGTCATACCACTCTATAAAAAAATCCTTCGATTCACTACGACTCAAGCCAAATTTTCTCTCAGCTTCAGCGATCGTCGTGATAGCTTCAGTAACAGCTAATGTTTGCATAGTGAATACGTTGAGTGAATTTTCAATACAATAATTCTAATCTCTAGCTCTCAATTCGTAACAAGTCGCTATCCGAATATTATCCAAATATCTTTTGAAAAGTGCGATCGCCCACAACATGAACCTATTCGAGAATCACCGCCAACAAATCACCGCATCAGAAGCTCCCCTCGCCGATCGCCTACGTCCGCGCCACCTCGATGAATTCATCGGACAAGAACATATCCTCGGACAAGGAAGACTGCTCCGCCGCGCCATTCAAGCAGATCGCCTATCATCCCTCATCTTTTATGGTCCCCCTGGAACAGGCAAAACCACCCTAGCTCGCATCATTGCCAACACCACCAACGCCCACTTCATCGCCATCAATGCCGTCCTCGCAGGTGTAAAGGAAATCAGAGAAGCGATTGAAACCGCCCAAACCCAACGCGGCTATCACAATCAACGCACGATCCTGTTTGTCGATGAAGTACATCGCTTCAACAAATCTCAACAGGACGCATTACTACCTTGGGTAGAGAATGGCACGATCGTTCTCATCGGTGCAACTACCGAGAATCCCTTCTTTGAAGTCAATAAAGCCCTAGTCAGCCGATCGCGATTATTTCAATTAAAGCCCTTAACCGAAGCGGATTTACGGCGAGTATTAGAGCAAGCAATTAGCGATCGCCAAAGAGGTTACGGCAACCTCAAAGTAAATGTTACCGAAGAAGCGATCGCCCATTTAGCCAATGTCGCTAACGGTGATGCAAGGTCATTGCTGAATGCCTTGGAACTAGCCGTCGAAACAACGGAACCCGATGAGAATGGGGCGATCGCTATTAATTTAGCCGTAGCCGAAGAATCGATTCAACAAAGAGCCGTTCTCTACGACAAAGAAGGCGATGCTCACTTTGATACGATTAGTGCCTTCATCAAGAGCGTGCGCGGTTCCGATCCCGATGCTGCCCTCTATTGGCTAGCCAAAATGGTCTATGCAGGCGAAGATTCGCGTTTTATTTTGCGAAGATTACTGATTTTAGCGAGCGAAGATATCGGACTTGCCGACCCGCAAGCAGTGGTAGTGGTGAATGCTTGTGCAGAAGCCTTTGACCGCATTGGCTTACCCGAAGGTCGCTATCATTTAGCCCAAGCCACCCTCTACCTTGCTAATGCTCCCAAATCCAATAGTCTGATGGGCTTCTTCGATGCGATCGCTGCCGTTGAGCAAGAACGTCAATCCGATGTTCCCAATCCCCTCAAAGATGCTAGTCGCGATAAAAAAGGCTTCGGTCATGGCGCTGGTTATCTCTATCCCCACGCCTATCGCGACCATTGGATCGAGCAGCAATATTTACCCAGCACTTTACAAGGGCAGGTTTTCTATCAACCCTCGGATCGAGGCGCAGAAGCCGCAATTAAATTACAAGTAGAACGCCGCCGCGAAGCACAATTAGCCGCAATGGTAAGTGGTGTCGTCATCGAATTGCCAGAGATTCTTACCTTTAGTCCAACGGATAGCAAAAGCGATCGCTGGTTACAACGCACCATCGGACAGGCAGGGGAAAGATTAGCCAAAATACGCGATCGCCTATTCTCCCAATTATCGCTACAACGTCATGATGTGGTTCTCAACTTAAACGCAGCCTCTGGATTATTGACATGGGAAGCATTGCGCGAGGTTCCAGAAGGAGGCGTATATGCGCTGACCCATCAAGAATCGGAAGCGATCGCTTTGCAAGAACAAGCAGCAAGTTTGCCAGAACTTTTGCGCCCAATTGTCCTGCATGGATCTTTAACAGAAATTCCTGAAGCGATCGCCTCTATGCAGTTTGAAGCGATTATTGGCTATAATGCTCTGATGCGCGAACCTGACAAATTAGCTTGCATTCAACAATTAGCAAATCTCCTACAGCCTAAGGGCAAAATCGCTCTCTATGAATCAATTCCCAAACACACGCAGCGAATTTATCGATTGATCGATTTACCAAATGAATTTGGCGATCGCTGGATCCAAGCAGAAGAAGCAATCTATGCCAATCCTCATGACTCAATGACAAATTGGGATATTGATGATTTGCGATCGGCTTTTGAGAAAGTAGGTTTAAAAATTCAAATAGAAGTAGAACGGGTCACTACAACCATGCAAATTTCTACGGCTTTATTAAACCGTTGGTTTAGTAAGTCTCAGGCAAAACCATCCTATGCCAGCCATCTAACCAAGTTTCTTTCTGATGATGAAATAGCGATCGCTCATCAATTGCTAACCAATAAGCTATTAAATAAAACAGTAGATTGGGAAAGTTCAGCAACAATGGTTATTCATTAACAACCAAAACCGCCAGATTTGAAAACAGCTTATGACTACTTATGACTATTAAATGACAAGGCAATTGGCGGGGCGACAACGATCAACTCTTGGGTTAAATATGCTGTCTTTCCCCAAGAATTGATTGGCGGCGCTTCGCGCCGCCAATCAATTCTTGGGGTTTATGTCCTATTAGACTTGGCGACAGCTATAGAACCTATTTAGGAAAGTGACGATAATCCTATGGAAAACAACGAACGGATTCGTTGCCGAGTGGCAGCTTGCCGCGAAGCAATGAACGATGGGAAAGTGTGGAGTTTCTATTTGATCAACGACTCGGAAGTTGTCTTTGATGTGGTGCTAGAGGATATTTCTTACGAGTGGGGCGGCATTCCTAGCAGTGAGAAACTGGATGTATGCTTCACCAACTTAAGCCCCAATGCACATGCTCTTATCTGGCGCGATGACGGAGAGCTACGCATAGATATACTATTACAGGTGCGGCTGAGCGATCGTCAAGAGTGCTTGAGGTTTGAATTTCCAAAGCTTTATCGCAAGAAAAACCTACCTTTGGTGCAAAGTCTGGGAAAATCGGGATGGCAGGAATTTGGGCACTGAACAGTTAAAGCGCGATCAACGTATTTATGCCTATCTCCGATTAGCTGACCAATCCCAGCAGTTACAGTTTATGCTCTTACCATACTCATCTAACAACCGCGATATATTTGCAACACAGCCAATGAAACTTCTTTTTTTCCCATTTCTCAGGGTAAATAGTTCCAAACTTAAAAGCTGCTTAAATGATAAGACCGTGCTAATAACAGGAGCGAGCTACGGGATTGGCGAATGTCTGGCTATGAGCCTAGCTGATACAAAAGCCCATCTTATCTTAGTGGCAAGAACAGAAGATAAACTAATAGAAGTGAAAAAGAATGTTGAATCGAGAGGAGGTCGAGCTGATATTTTCCCCTGCGATCTTAGGAATATTCAGGAAATGCAAATATTACTACAGGAATTGCATCAACTTCCAGATGGCATAGATATTATCGTTAACAACGCAGGCAAATCAATTCGACGTTCAATTTTTGACTCTCTCGATCGCTTGCATGATTTTACAAGAACCATGAATTTAAATTATTTAGCTCCAGTTCAACTAATGCTCTCTCTCATTCCAATATTGGTTGTAAGACAAGGACATACGATCAACGTGTCAGCAGTGAATGTACTTCTAATCCCAGCCCCAAAATGGTCTGCCTATCAAGCCTCAAAAACAGCATTTGACCAATGGTTCCGTAGCGTTAGCCCAGAATTGAACTCCAGAGGAGTTAGTACAACTTCGATCTATCTTCCCTTAGTTCGCACTAGAATGATTGCACCGACCAAAGAGTACGCAAACATGCCAGCAATGGAACCCGAAGAGGTTGCCAAACTCATTTGCCATGCAATTATTTCGCGGAAGAGAACTTATGCACCTTGGTGGCTTCTATGGGGGCAACTGGCATCGGCACTTTTTCGATGGCATTGGGAAGTAATAACGAGCAAATTTTCGAGATATATGTGAGTGAGGTGTCATGCTAGAGATAATTAAACAGCTTTATCATGTGGATCTGTTGACCGTTTCTGGATTGAGGCAGATAGCGATCGCATTAATCACAACGGGCATCAATCTGATGGCGATTTTACGCATTGCAGCTAAGTTACACCCATGCCGTCTAGCCATAATCGACGATCTCGAGCAGTTAAGTTACTCAGAGCTTTGGCAACAATCGGAATCTTTAGCCATTAATTTACATTTCGATTGCGGTATCCAATACCGCCAAAAAATAGCAATTGTTTGCCGAAATCATGGATCTACGGTAAAAGCTTTATTTGCTATATCTCGTTTAGGAGCAAATGTCATTCTGATTAATCCTGAGATGAGTGCTGAACAACTTCTATCTCTGGAAGAACGGCTACAGCTCGATTTCTATATTTATGACGAACAACTTGCCCCAGTGTTTGCAAACCAATCGCTAATCCATAAATCAATTCCAGCATACCATCCCAGCGAAAATTCTATCGATCGTATGGCATCGACACCAAGAACCAGTAACGTAAAATTGCCAAAATTCAAAACGGGAAACATTGTGGTTATGACAGGTGGAACGACTGGTCAGCCTAAGCCTGCTAGTCGTAAACCTTCTTTCTTCAATTTCTTACCGCCGTTTTTTGCCTTACTAGAGCGTGTATATCTTGGCAGATATAGATCGGTCTACATTGCAACCCCGATTTATCATGGATTTGGTTTAGCGTCACTACTGATGGGGGTTATACTTGGAGCAAAAATGTATCTCACTCGACGATTCGATGCTAAGTGTTCCCATACTCTCATTTCTAAGCACAAAATTGAAGTAGTTGCACTGGTTCCATTAATGTTGCAGCGCCTTCTTCAGTTTGATGCAATTGCCTTATCTTCATTGCGTTGCATAATTTCTGGTGGTGCTTCACTTAGTCCATCGCTAGCTCAAGAAACTATTACTCATCTCGGCTTAATATTATTTAATCTGTATGGAACTTCGGAAGCTGGTTTTTGCATTATGGCAACACCAGAGGTATTAGCTAAGAAGCCAGAGTCTATCGGCAAACCCATTCGTGGTGTCCTAGCCAAAATCATTAACGATCGCGATCGCCCAGTTGAGATAGGAAGAGTCGGTCGCCTCTGTATTCGGAGTACTTGGTCAACAAGTCGGGGAAATTGTGTCGAGACGGGTGATTTGGTTTATCAAGATAGCGATGGCGACTTATTTCTCTGCGGTAGAGTCGATGACATGATCGTTTCGGGAGGAGAGAATGTTTACCCTCTTGAATTAGAAAATGTTCTCGTGCAACATCCAGATATAGATTCGGTAGGTGTGGTCGGCATTCCCGATCGGGAATTTGGTCAACGTTTGAAAGCTATTGTCAAAAAGAAGAAGAACGCTACACTTGACCATTCGACTTTGCTCGAATGGCTAAAGCCTCGTGTTGCCCGCTATCAGATTCCTGCGATCGTTGAGTTTCGTGACGAGCTTCCTTACACTTCTCTCGGTAAACTAGACAAAAAATTATTGCGCGAGTGAAACCATTTAGGATTAGCGGGGGGCATTATGCGATCGCAAGCTTAATAAGCTCAAAATTTACAAATAGTTGCGGGCTTGGCTGGACAGACTTTTTCATTGATTAGATTTTTGGATAAGATCGCAATTTGTTGTAAAGGTTTGAGGCTCTTGCTTGGCGCGTTGCGATATATTGAAGGGGTATCTCTGCCCGTTAGTTGTCGTTATGCCAAAATGGTTTAATACTGCTGGTCCTTGTAAACCTGACATTCACTACATGCTGTCAGCTACAGAACGCTTGCCTGAAATCAAACAGCTAATTGCTCAGGAAAACTATTTCGTAATTCATGCACCAAGGCAAGTGGGTAAGACTACAGCGATGCTGACACTTGCCCAAGAGCTAACGGCGAGTGGTCAATATACGGCAGTGATGTTGTCGCTGGAAGTAGGGGCTGTATTTTCCCATGACCCAGAATTAGCAGAGCGGGCAATTTTAGATGAGTGGCAGGATGCAATTAAGTTTTATTTACCATCAGAGTTGCACCCCAGTCATAGCATTTTAGGAGAATCAGGTCGTCATATCGGCGCTTTTTTGGCAGCATGGTCACAGGAATCGCCAAGACCATTGGTAGTGTTTCTCGATGAAATCGATGCTTTGAGTGATGAGACTCTAGTTTCCGTGCTTCGGCAAATTAGGTCTGGATTTCCACGTCGTCCTCAGGGATTTCCGCAGTCAGTGGCTCTGGTGGGGATGCGCGATGTGCGGGATTATAAATATGCTTCTGGGGGGAGCGATCGCTTGAATACCTCCAGCCCTTTTAACATCAAAGTCCGCTCCTTTACCTTGAGTAACTTTACCCTTGAGGACGTGCGGAATCTCTATCAGCAACATACGGATGCGACGGGGCAGGTGTTTACGACTGAAGCAGTTGATTTGGCTTTTCATTTGACGCAGGGACAGCCTTGGTTAGTGAATGCGATCGCCAAGGAAATTGTGGAATATATTACGAAAGATCCTGCAATTCCGATTACTCCTGACTTGGTGAATCAAGCGAAGGAAATACTGATTAAGAGACAAGACACGCATCTGGATAGTCTTGCCGAGAGACTGAGGGAAGATAGGGTAAGAGCCATAATTCAACCCATTTTATCTGGATTAGAGTTAGGAGACACGACCGATGACGATCGGCGTTATTTGTTGGACTTAGGTTTAGTGGTGAGGAGTCAGGAAGGGGGGTTGAAGATTGCAAATCCGATTTATCAAGAAGTTATTCCCAGAGTTTTATCTCAAGGAGTGCAGGATAGTCTGCCGATGATTCAACCTAGCTGGCTGAATGTTGATGAAAGTCTCAATGCTGAAGTCCTACTTAATGCTTTTCTAGTTTTTTGGCGACAACATGGTGAACCATTATTTAAGAGTGCTAATTATCCAGAGATTGCGCCGCATTTGGTGATGATGGCATTTCTACACCGCGTTGTGAATGGTGCTGGGACGCTGGAAAGAGAATATGCGATCGGTTCGGGGAGAATGGATATTTGTTTGCGCTATGGCACAGTGATTTTGGGAATGGAGTTGAAGGTATGGCGAGACAAGAAGCCAGATCCACTCAAGGAAGGACTAAAGCAGTTGGATAAATATTTATCAGGATTGAGTTTAGATACAGGATGGTTGGTGATCTTTGATCGCCGTAAGGGTTTGCCGCCGTTAAGCGATCGCACCACTACCGAAAATGTCATCAGTCCCGCAGGTCGGGAAATTATCGTCATTCGGGGATAGATAATGCAGTTGATACTTCTAACTTTTTTCTAGAGACAACTTGCACTAATTGTTACACTCAAAATATTATGACCGCAGAGCTTTGGCATCACGATAGGATTGATACGAATGGCATAAAACTTCACTACGTTACCGAGGGTAAAGGTGAGCTGATGTTGATGCTGCATGGATTTCCAGAATTTTGGTACTCGTGGCGGCATCAAATCCCTGAATTTGTGAAAGACTATAAGGTCGTTGCTGTCGATCTGCGTGGTTATAACGATAGTGATAAGCCTCAAGCCCAATCTGCTTATGTGATGTCAGAGTTTGTGGAAGATATTAGAGGAGTGATATCAGGTTTGGGCTATGAGAGTTGTATTCTGGTTGGTCATGATTGGGGAGGAGCGATCGCATGGTCATTTGCCTATGCTTATCCTGAATTAGTAAGTCGTTTGATCGTAATGAATTTACCGCACCCAGCTAAGTTTGCGGCAGGGCTCAAGACTCCGCAGCAGATGCTCAAAAGTTGGTATATTGCATTCTTTCAGATTCCATTGTTGCCTGAGTTCTTGATTCAGTTAGATGACTATCGGCTTATTGAGGAGGCTTTTCGAGGAATGGCGATCGATCGGAGTGCTTTTACGGATGCAGATATCGAGCAATATAAAAATGCCTTTGCTAAACGGGGCGCTTTGACTGGTGCGATTAATTACTATCGCAATCTACCTACCTATCTATCCCAAAAGAAAGTGTGGGGTATTCTCAAAATTCCGACTTTGATGATTTGGGGGGAGGAGGATCGGGCTTTGGGGAAGGAATTGACCTATGGTACGGAGGAGTATGTGCAGGATTTACGGATTCGCTATATTCCTAATTGCAGCCATTGGGTGCAGCAGGAGCAACCACAATTGGTTAATCAAATGATGCGTGAGTTTTTGAATGAGGAATGAAGGAAATGTTGAGCTAATCTAGTGACCGCATTTTGGTAGAGGTACTTAATATAGATCAAGATATCAGCTATTTAGGTAGATAATGCATCAACTCTTGAGTTGCTTCATTTACCATTCTCTGTCTGAGAGAAATTGGCGCTAACACCTCTCCATTGGGTCGCCAGTCCCTCAATCTTTGGATGATATTAATGTCATTGGAACGAATCCAAGCTTGATAATAGCGATCGCAGGGATTGCGTTGTTCTAAAATTACAACCACTCCTATTCAAGAACATTTAATTAATAGAATTGCGGAACTAACGGATCTATTCTTGCAAACAAAAAAACGACAAGGCGGCGATCGCGCTCAGAACACCACTACTTTCTGGGCAACCATCTTAGCTCGTCGCGAATTAGGCGAAAGCTTGAAGGCGATCGCAATCGATCTCGATATGCCCTATGAAACAGTCAGAAAATATGCCCAAGCCGCACGTAAAGCGATCAGTGCTTTTGAAAAAGTTCCATAAATCCCATTCTTTAGAATCGCTTTCAAATTTTTGGAGACTTGAGGATTGAACCCAATTTCTCTTCATAGGCGCTAACTACTCGGATTCGTAAATCCTCGGAATATGGTTTTGCCATTCTGTTTTTCTTCTTTTACTTCCATTATATCCTGTCTGCTTTAATCCGATAACTGCAATATCAGGCGCTTAGATCAGCTAAAAGATAGATTGGAATATTTACCCCTGACCACAGCAACAAAGCTAAAAGCTAAAGATTTATAAACGCCAAATATAGGCAAGCGATCGCCTAAGTTCTGGGAATAGATGTAGGTTTATTACTAGTATCCTCAAACAAGAGCGATCGCTGATTGCCTAGTATCAAGGCGATCGCTGTTAAAATACATACATGGAAAGCAGTGATCTAAAACTACACAGTTTTAACTAAAGGTGAAACCATGACCGCTACAGCCATTAAACCCATAACACTAGCAGAATTTCTAGAGCTATCAGAGACAAAGCCAGCTTCTGAATTTATTGATGGACAAATCATCCAGAAACCTACGCCCCAAGGAGAACATGGTCTATTACAAGGTACGCTTTGTGAAAGCGTTAATCAGGTTGCCAAATCTCAAAAAGTTGCGATCGCTTTTCCAGAATTACGATGTGTTTTTGGCGGTAGAGCGATCATTCCAGACATAGCAGTATTTCGATGGGGACGCATCCCCAGACTAGCATCAGGACGAATTGCAAACCGCTTTGAAATCCATCCCGATTGGGCAATTGAAATTCTCTCTCCCGATCAGAGTTACAAACAAGTATTAGGGAAACTATTACATTGCGCTAAATATGGCACAGAGATCGGATGGTTAATTGATGCCGAAGACGAAAATATTTTGGTTGTAGATAGCGATCGCCGTGTAATAGAACTAAAAGATAGCGATCGACTACCTGTTCTCAGTGGAATTGATTTAGAACTAACAGTTCAAAAGGTATTTGGCTTGCTAAGTTTGTAAGAATTGTATCAATCTCAACTCAAAAAACACCCCAACTACTCAATCAAGAAATGCACCTGCTTATTCCTAGGAAGAAGAGCCAGACTCGTGATCTTAATTCTCCCCTTCTCGAAAGAGAAGCGATAATAGAACTTAATCAGGATCTTGGCATGAAGCAACTTCCAAAGCGAATCCGTCAGCTTCCAGTGTTTCCTACAGCGCTTTGCGCTCAAACCCAAACCAAGAAAAAATTTTGAAAGCGTTGCTTCGCAACGCTTTCAAAATTTTTTCTTGTGGTTCGTTTGATCGGTAATTGCTGTAATTTGCAATTACCCATGACTGAGTTCACTAATCCATCTATGCATCTATAACAGTTGTAGTCCATCAAGCAACAAGCTCAGAAAAAGGATAACTCTTCATAAGGGATTGCAATTACAAGACGAGGATGCCAAACGCTATCGGAAAGTGAAGTTTGCGGAGTGGACAGCAGGTTTAGCCGAAAGTCTAGGAGAGACAGGGATCTCACTAAATGCCAAGATCGTTGCGTTTAAGCTCAAACCTTCCCTTGCTACTTATCATCAAATCTGCGACTTGACTAAGGATAAATGGAAAAAGACTAAGGATATTTTGATCAAATATTTATTGCAACTCGATTCTTTTAATACTGCTGAAGCCAAGGTCAATATCTTTTTAGAAGAAGGGCTATTTGATAAGGAGATCGCGATCGCTAACATATCTCTAATTAGCTTATCCCCAGATAAAATCAGCCATCTTTTTCGCCATAGCTTCATGATGTTTTAAGCTTGCTATTCTTTTATCTTCATTGATATTCATATATCCACTACTGGCGCTGAGAGTTACGTATTTATCAGATTTTAGCATAATGAATAGATTGGTAAACCCAAGAGAATCGTGGTCTTCGGGGTGGTCTTTAAAGTCTATAAATTTGACATTATCAAAAGGAATTGTAGTGATGACTTTTGTCTTTCCCAATAAACTAGTTGTAATCTTACGCATTTCTCGATTTCGACGATCGAATATCCAAAAGGTAAAGAGAGGTGAATAAAGACTAGAGGCAAAACTGAGTAGAACAATTGTAAGAACGATTATAGAAATTGTCCAAGATGGACTGAGAAAAGTCAACAAATTCTTGAGTAGCTCTCCCCCTAGATCTCCTCTACGAATGCTAACAAAAAACAATACTCCCAAAAGGAAAAACAAAAAGAGAATAAACGTTATACCGAAGATTTGAAGAAAAAATGCTATCATCCAAGCTGTTCTAGTAGATATAGAATTTCCTTTCTGAAATTTCAACTCGATTGAAGTTTCTTCAATTAGATTTAGTTGATCCTGATTGGTATGGGTACGCATATTTTTCTATCTTGGAAAGATTACTTTTAGTGAGTTTATCTAATTTAGTGTCCTTTGGTTAGTGTTAAGAGATACACCCATTTCAACGTTATTCTCAGCGATCTTCTTGACTATTAATCAACTAATTGTCTATATCATTAACTCACCTTGCGCAAATATCATCGAAATCGTAAAGCATGGATACTTGCAGAAGAAGCAATCTATACCAATCTTGATGACCCGATGACAAATTAGGATATTGATAATTTGCAATCGGCTTTTGAGAAAGTAAGTAGCTAGGATAAGTAAACTTAAAACCTAGAAGAGCAAACCGCCCAACTAGCAGGCGGTTTGCTCTCTGGTTTTGGGTTTTAATTCTACCTAGCTACTTACGTTTAAAGATTAAAATAGAAGTAGAACGCATCACTGTGCCCATGCAAATCTCTACAGCTTTGTTAAACCGTTGGTTTAGTAAGTCTCAAACAAAGCCATCCTATACCAGTCATCTAGCCAAGTTTCTCACTGATGATGAATCGCGATCGCTCAACAATTGCTGACCAGTAAGCTATTAAATAAAACAGTAGGTTGGGAAAGTTTAGCAACAATGATTATTCATTAACCACCAAAACCGCCAAAGTGGAAAACAACCTATGACGAGCATGATTAGAAAGGCTCGCCAGAACATGGCTATGTAAATAGATTGGAATATGTTCTGAAAAGAACTCAAAAACACCAACGAAAGTATCTTTTATCGGCAGATTATCACTCAAAAACAACTCAGTTACACCAGCCCAAAGATCAACCAATCCCAAATCAGAAGGCTCAGTAAGAGAATGCAGCTTTTCATTAAAACTATGGATCAATTGGTTATATAGGTTATCTAATAACGGTTTGATCCAATCAAAATGGTACAGCAACACTCCACGCTTAATTCCAAAATAGTCACATAACTGACGTTC
>NZ_LIRE01000753.1 GCF_001402795.1 Pseudanabaena sp. 'Roaring Creek' | reverse complement strand
CGCCCATCCTTACCTATTTAGCACTAGCCATGAAGTTATTATTTGTATGCGGGAAAAATAGATTACGCAGTCCCACTGCCGAAGCAATATTTGCCGATTATGAGGGGCTGGATGTAGATTCCGCAGGGGTAGATCGAGAAGCGGACATACCTTTAAGTGGCGAGGCAATTATCTGGGCTGATGTGATTTTTGTCATGGAGAAATCCTATCGCCGTAAGATTTTAAAAAATTTTCAGCGATATCTTATAAATAAACGAGTGGTTTGTTTAGATATTCCCGATCGCTATGAATATATGGAGCCAGCCTTAATTGATCTACTGAAAAAGAAGGTACTACCATTGCTCGGCACTTTCTAATTTGCTTCCTACGCCCCAATTAATAGTGGTGCGCGTCTTTGCCGCGCACCACTATTAATACCAATTCCCAAAAGTGTGGCTACACTTTTGGGAATTAAAAACCAAACCCAGTAAGGGTTTTAAAATCACAAAATGGCGTAGCCATTTTGTGATTTGGTATTACTGGGTTTAGTGTTTAATTCACGAAAGTGTGACAACACTTTCGTGAATTGGTATTACTCTTCTTCAATTCCAAAAACTTGATTGAAGGTTTTGAGAACTTTGTAACCCGTATCAATGGATTCGAGAGGATCTTTGCGCAGACGGTGGCGGAGACATAGACCAATGACACGCTTGATGTCATCTACTTCTACTTCCTTGCGACCTTCAAAAGCAGCGATCGCTCTAGAGGCTCGATTGCTAACAATATCGCCGCGTAGACCATCAACATTCAGTTCCGAGCAAACTCTGGAGATATTCAGTCGTAGATCGTGAGGAATATCAACTTCACCGAGAATTGTTTGCGCTTTAACGATTTTAGACTGGAGATCTTCCTGTTGAGATGCATAGTCTTTGAGGAAGCCGTGAGGATTGCTATCAAAATTAGTCCGCTCTTCAACTACGCGCACTCGTAGTTCTGGCTCGCGGACAGTGCGAATTTCTGCATACATCCCAAAGCGATCGAGTAATTGAGGACGTAATTCTCCTTCTTCAGGGTTGCCCGATCCGACCAAGACGAATCTGGCAGGGTGGCGGATGGAGATCCCTTCCCGCTCAACGGTATTCCAGCCCGAAGCGGCTGAGTCTAGTAATACATCGACGAGGTGATCGTCGAGGAGATTTACTTCATCAATGTAGAGAATGCCGCGATTAGCTTTAGCAAGTAGTCCTAGTTCAAAAGCTTTGACCCCTTCCGATAGCGCTTTTTCAATATCGATGGTTCCGCATACACGGTCTTCGGTTGCACCGAGGGGTAAATCCACCATGATTACTTGCTTGGTGCTAACGGGTAATGTTTCACCATCAGCAATACGGCGGCGCACTTCTTCACTTTGTAAGTCGCCATCAGTGGGGTGGCTGCTAAAGGGATCGTCTGCAACAACTTCAATTTCGGGTAGGAGGTCGGCAAGGGCGCGAACGGTGGTGGATTTGCCCGTACCGCGATCGCCCATGACCATCACTCCACCGATTTTGGGATCGATGACGTTGAGCAACAGGGCGAGCTTCATCTCTTCCTGTCCGATCACAGCGGTGAAAGGAAATACAGGTCGTCTCGTCGTTACGGTTGGTTTAATGGGAGTAGCAATCAAGGTTTTTTAAATTTTGGATCGATAAAATTGTCACTCTAGCCAATATACAACTTTTCATCTACCATCTTCGGGAAAATCATGGAAAGACTACTAAGTAGCTACTCCCTTCCCAGTGAAGAATTAGCGTTGCGGCGCTTCGCGCCGCAACGCTAATTCTTCACTGGGAAGGGAGTAGGCATAATTAAAAACCAAAACCAGAGAGCGTACAGCCCGCTACGCGGGCTGTACGCTCTTCTAGTTTCTAAGTTTACTTGTGCGTAGCTAATTATTGTTTAATGACCTAGCTGTAAAAGGCGATCGCCTAAGCCTTATTGGGAGACTTCGTGGTTTGAGCGAGATATTTCTCTAATTGCTCCATGGCAAGCATCAACTGTGGTGTGGGGTCGATCGCTACCAAACCATCTTTCATCTTTTGCCAAATCTCAAAATGTAGGTGGGGGCCAGTTGCCATACCCGTACTACCGACTAAACCAATCACCGTCCCCTGTTTGATTTCCTGACCTGGTTTAACTAATACTTCAGATAGATGGGCATAGCGAGTTTCATGGGTTTCACCATGGGAAATGACGACGATTAAACCATAGCCACCCAGCCATCCCGCTATTTCGACACGACCGCTAAAGGCAGCAATTACAGGCGTTCCTTCAGGTGCGGCTAAGTCTGTTCCTTGGTGAAAGCGGACTTGACCCGTAACTGGATGCACGCGAGTTCCAAACAAAGAACTAATGGTAGTCGGCGCAATTAATGGGAACAACATGCGCTTGTCGCCATTGCTAGGCAAGCTCATGGCAGCAATTTCTTGGGGGGTGAGGCGACGGACTTGGATGGAGTTATCCCCAGATGCGGCGGCGTAAAGGACATTGCCGTTTTGGTAGTAGTTTTGCTTAGAAGCGATCGCGACTTCTGGAGCGCAGAGATTGTTACTGCGACCTGAAATTTCACTAGCCTTTGCCTGACAGCCGTTTGAACGATTTTCGAGGACAATTTCGACGGGTTGCGATCGCTTGACATCAGTTTTTGAACCCGATCTCGATGAAACCGTAGATGCAGACTCGATATTAACCCTCGGAGAGTCTTGGACGGAGTCTTTATAGCCAGAATTTCCTACGGCTTGATCGACTGGCGCTGAATTTGGGGCAGCAGTAAAGCTACTTTTACCTTCAATTTCGATTGTGGTAGGCGCGACAGGGGCGACCCGAGGTTGGGACTGAGTTGCTGGGGTGGAAGGTTGAGATACTGCGATATCAGGTGAGATGGCGGATTTATTAGCGGCATATGCAGAGCCAACTAGAAGATAGTTATTTGTAAAGAGGCAAAGCAGCGTTGCTAGGGTAATTGTCGAGATTGTGGATTTGCGCATATTTTAAGTCTACTGATAGCCGACAGAAAAGTTTTGGGGCTGATAGATCGCGTTTTGGGAATTTCCCTCCCATCTTACTACCAGTTCGCCTGTTGGTCTAATGTCGATTATTTCTCCCTGAAGTTCCCAACCATCAACCGTTTGGCTCACTTTTTGGCGATCCAGCATCTGTAAATATTCCGCCAAAATGCCCACCATTCCTTCATGTTCGCTGCGACTCTGTCCCAGTTCGATGCCTGCTAGCACTACCTCAATGAGTTCGTCCATACTCGATAAAGTGGTCGGCAATTCGCCAAGGGCGATCGCGCTTTCGGGTACTTGATTCGTCCAGTTAATACCGATCCCCACTACTGCATACAGAATTTTGCCCGCCTCGATTCTCGTTTCAGTGAGGATACCTCCTAGCTTGCGGCGATCGATTAATAGATCGTTCAGCCATTTAAGCTTTACATTTACCCCAGTTTCATTGAGTGCCTTGGCAATTCCCCAAGCTGACCAGAGCGTAATTTGATTTGCCTGTGATGCTGCTAAGTTAGGCTGCAAAATTACCGACATAAACAACCCACCCAAGTCAGACTGCCATTGCTTGCCACGTTGCCCCCTGCCTTTTGTTTGACGTTTGGCAATAATCGCAGTTTGGGATGCAACTTCAAGGCGATCGATCAATCGCCAAGCTTCACTATTGGTCGAGTCCAGCTCTTCGTAGTTGATAACTGTAAAATTCACAAAGTAAAATTCACAAAGTAATATCCACTCAAAAGATAACACCAGATAACACTACGCTGATAGGATAAAAAACACTAGTGTTATCGTCCCGTACAGCATGGATTTTCAGTCGGTTATATTGGCATTGCAAACCTATTGGAGCGATCGCGGATGTTTGATTGCCCAGCCCTACGATATAGAAAAGGGGGCTGGTACCATGAGTCCGCATACTTTTTTAAGAGCGATCGGTCCAGAGCCTTGGAGTGTCGCCTATGTCGAACCATGTCGCCGCCCAACCGATGGGCGCTATGGGCAAAATCCCAATCGCTTGCAACATTACTACCAATTTCAAGTCATCCTCAAGCCATCCCCCGATGATGTACTCGATCTATATCTAAATAGTCTCAAACATCTTGGTATCGATCCCGCCGATCATGATATCCGTTTTGTCGAAGATGATTGGGAATCACCGACCCTTGGTGCTTGGGGTGTAGGTTGGGAAGTCTGGCTAGATGGAATGGAAGTTACCCAGTTTACCTATTTTCAACAGGTTGGCGGTTTAGATTGTCGTCCCGTCTCTGCGGAAATCACCTATGGTTTGGAACGTCTAGTTATGTATCTGCAAGGGGTGGATTCGGTTTATGACATCCTATGGCGATCGCACCCCACCCTAGGCAACATCAAATACGGTCAAGTGCATCATCAAGGAGAGGTCGAGCATAGCGGCTATAACTTCGGTAACTTTGGTGGTAAACCACAGGATTCTGACTTGTTGTTCCAGCTTTTCTTACAGTATGAAAAAGAAGCAGGGCATTTGTTAGAAGCTGAATTAGTATTACCAGCCTTTGACTATGTTTTGAAATGCTCCCATTCCTTTAACTTGCTAGATGCAAGAGGGGTGATTTCCGTAACCGAAAGGGTGCGCTATATCGGACGTATTCGCAACTTAGCGCGTCAAGTTGCCAAACTGTATTACGCCCAGAGAGAAGCATTAGGCTTTCCTTTAGGTGCTGAGTTAGGCGTACCAATTTAAAAAGGACGGGCGGCGCTTCGCGCCGCCCGTCCTTTTTAAACTTTCTTGGCTCAGAGATCGGGACGCTCTTTGGTTTTATTTTTTAATCATCTTGCAATTGCGATAAGTAGCTAGGCATAAGTAAACTTAAAACCCAGAAGAGCATACCGCCCGCGCAGCGGGCGGTATGCTCTCTGGTTTTGGTTTTTAATTATGCCTAGCTACTTACTTGCGCTATCGTGCGGAAAAGAAGACCACTAGGGGAATGCTCAATCGATTCAATCGATTCTATGGTTCGGGATGGACAGAAGGATATATTCATGGCTTCCAGTTTGATTTAGAGCGCAAATCTTAGATTGTGAATTGCTTCTGCGATCGCAAATTATGGGATTTGTTAACGAGTACTTTATAAATTGTGACAATCCGTAATGAAAAACGATCCAACGACATAGTATAAACAAAGAAGCTGAAAATTTGAACGAGTTAAACGAAGCTAAATGAATAATTGACTGAGTATTTATACTCGATATCTTCGATGTCTGTAGTCGGTACTGGTATTCAATGATTTATTTAATTTCGTCTTCAATCAAATTATTCGGTCTATTTAAAAATATAAATTTTTCTAGTTTGTTTTAACTACAGATTAGAACAACTCCCTAGACTAAATATCCATTGATGGGTTTTACCTATCACAGTCTTTTAAAAGACACTTAAACACATTTGGAGATAAACGTAACATGACATTAGATGTATTTGCCAAGGTAGTATCCCAAGCTGATTCGCGTGGTGCATACCTCACTTCTTCTCAACTAGATGCATTGAGCGCATTTGTTGCTGAAGGTAACAAGCGTATCGACACAGTTAACCGCATTACCAGCAACTCTTCGACCATCGTTGCTAATGCTGCTCGTGCTTTGTTCGCCGAACAACCTGCCTTGATCGCTCCTGGTGGAAATGCATACACCAACCGTCGTATGGCTGCTTGCTTACGCGACATGGAAATCATCTTGCGTTATGTTACCTACGCTATCTATGCAGGCGACTCCAGCATCCTCGACGATCGCTGCCTCAATGGTTTGAGAGAAACCTACTTGGCTCTCGGTACTCCTGGCGCTTCCGTTGCTGTAGGCGTACAAAAAATGAAAGAAGCCGCTATTGCGATCGCTAACGATCCTAATGGCGTAACCCGTGGTGATTGCAGCAGCTTGATGTCTGAACTCAGCAGCTACTTTGACAGAGCCGCAGCCGCAGTTTCCTAGTTTTTAATTCTTTTGTTTAATTCGCGTTAATAATTTTTATTTGGAGATATTGTAAATCATGTCGAAGACCCCTTTAACCGAAGCACTAGCTACAGCAGATTCTCAAGGTCGTTTCCTCAGCTCTAGCGAATTGCAAGTTGCTTTTGGTCGTTTCCGTCAAGCAGGTTCTGGACTAGCTGCTGCTAAAGCTTTGACCGAAAAGGCTGAGTCCTTGGTATCTGGTGCTGCTAATGCTGTTTACCAAAAGTATCCTTACACCACCACCACCCCTGGTCACAACTTCGCTTCTAGCCAAACTGGTAAAGAGAAGTGTGCAAGAGACATCGGTTACTACCTCCGCATTGTTACCTACTCTCTAGTTGTTGGTGGTACAGGTCCTCTTGATGATTACCTCATCGCTGGTTTGGCTGAAATCAACCGTACCTTTGAATTGTCTCCTAGCTGGTACGTTGAAGCTTTGAAGTACATCAAAGCAAACCATGGTTTGTCTGGTGATGCTGCTGTTGAAGCTAACTCCTACCTCGATTACGCAATCAACGCATTGCTATAGTCTGGTCTAGAAAACAAAAAGCACCCCAATGGGGTGCTTTTTGTTTTCTGGATTTATTAGTGCCATTTAGCTAACCATAAAACCTGCGGCGCACGCGC
>NZ_LIRE01000374.1 GCF_001402795.1 Pseudanabaena sp. 'Roaring Creek' | reverse complement strand
CTCTGGATAATTTCCAGAATCATCCGTTCACTCTATCAATAGGAGATAAAAATCGTGATCGACCAAGACTTTAAAGATAAGCATCTGAGAGACAAGAAATTTAAAACCGATCGCCTAATTTTATTAGGAGCAGGAACCGCTTCAGCAGGTGGAGCCATTACCTTATTTGGTGAGCCAAGTAACGCTCAATCCACTGCATCATCTGCCATCACCCAGATGAACACAGATGCCACAGCGATCGCCGCTTTAGTTAGCGTCATTCAACCGATTGCAGTAGCTGCTGTCGTTTTTGCTGCCGCAGCACTCCTATTCAAGCGCTACCTTTATTCGTAGGTTTCCAAGTTCACCAGTTCACCAACCCCCTAAAACAATGAAAAAGTACTCCCTAAGACGAAGAGCATTCTCAGTAGTTTTGGGAGTACTTTTCGTATTTTTACAGTTTTTAGATGTTTCTCCCACCTTTGCCTTTCTAGATACGGTTTCAACCTCTTGTGAAAGAGATCCTGTTGGTTGTGAAGCTACTTTTGGGGTTGTTCGTTCTTCTGTAGGAACTGCTGGTGCAGCTAGTCCTTATGTGACTCCTACAGCGGTAGGTCTTACTACTGCTGATAAGATTGCTATTGTAGGCTCGCTTGCTGCTTTTGGTTATATGACAAACCAGAATATGGAGAACTTGCGAAAACAGGCGATCGCAAATGCTCCTATTAAGTATCCAGCGGGAACTTATCTTTTTGCTCCAAATGGCTCTGGAAGCGGTGCAGTTATGGGAATTTGTGTTACTCCTTGCTCTTTGAGTCATTCTGGTTTGGTTGATGGATACGATTTTGGCTATAAGGATGGATTTTTTTTAGGTAAGGGATATCCGAATCAGTTAATGGTTATTAGAGATGCCGATGGAAATCCTCCTTCACCCCTAAATCCCTCTCTATCTGATGC
>NZ_LIRE01000373.1 GCF_001402795.1 Pseudanabaena sp. 'Roaring Creek' | reverse complement strand
TATAGATAATTCAAATAAAAACTACAGCTTCGACTTCGCTCAGCTAGCTTACACCGAGGGCTGAGCGAAGTCGAAGCCCGTCTACAAGTTATTTAAAACGACTATAAATCCTTAGGGTGACTACTGAATATGTCTTGATATGTCTTGGTTATCCAGATCGAAATTCTGTTAGAATCCCTTACATGAAAATTTTAGGAATTGACCCAGGTTTGGCAATTGTGGGATTTGGTTTAATTGAGGTTGAAAAACCTGCTTCACCCAAATTATTGGAATTCGGAACCATTGTTACACCAAAGCAAACACCGATCGGCGATCGCCTCAAGACCATTTATGAAGATATGCATACCTTAATCGAACAGTTTCAGCCACAGGTGGTGGGGATGGAAAAACTGTTTTTTTATCGGATGGGGAACTTGGTTAATGTCGCCCAAGCCAGAGGGGTGATCGTACTAGTGCTAAACCAGCATAATATCGAACCCATTGAATTTTCACCACCCCAGATCAAGCAAGCTTTGACAGGGCATGGCAATGCGGATAAGAATGATGTGCAGGAAGCCGTGAAGCGGGAATTAAATCTCGATCGCATTCCCCGTCCCGATGATGCGGCGGATGCGATCGCCGCAGCTCTAACCTGTTGGCTGATTGCTTAAGCTGATTGCTTAAATTAAAACCAAAAATCAGAGAGCGTAACGCCCGCTACGCGGGCGGTACGCTCTCTGATTTTTGGTTTACTTATGCTTAGAGCTAATTAGTATGGTTGTGGTGCTTTGTGCCGCAACCATACTGCTGTTTTTTATGTCCCTAATTTGAGTGGCTACGGCTTTAATCTCAGCGTATAATCTTAAAATAACTTTTCAGTTGTATTGATTCGGTTGTATTGAGCTAACAAAAGTACAAGTAGTTAAAACTTATACTAAGATTTAACTTTAGCGACAAGTCCCTCAAAATTCTGAACTTTGACGAAGATTCATGCCATCCCCTACTTCTTCCTCCCTCCGAAATACCTTTGCCAGAACTGAGATCCGCCGCCTGCAAGACCTGCTGCCGCCAGAGTTACAAGCATGGGTAAAAGTACTTAATGCCGATGGTGTCCGTCCTCCACTCATAGCCTGTGAAGAAGCTGGTGGCGATGAAGTGGTGATATTAGTCGATATGGTGCGCTGGGAGCGTATGGCTGAGGATCAGCGCAACCTCTTATACTGGCACGAAGTCGCCCGCATCCAAAACGACGCAGTCCCCAAAGATGGCTGGGAAGTTGCTGCCCTAGCTATCGGTTTAGGTGGTGCAGTTGGCGAGCTTTGGGTGCAAAATGGTTTGCTGTTTGTCTTAGCGCTCGGCATCTGTGGAGTAGCTGGTTTTCAGCTATGGCGAAAGGGAACTAGCAAAAAAGATATCCGCAACCTGATCGAGGCCGATCAAGGAGCAATTCGCCTAGCCGTGCGAAATGGTTATCCCCTGCCTGCGGCCTATAAGAGTTTAGGTAGTGCCCTCAAGATTATGCTTAGCGATACATCAAAAGGGCGATCGCGTACTTTGATCGAAAAACGCCTTGATTCATTACGCTCCGAAGCTAATAAAGCAAGACGGAATTACGAAAATTAAATTATAAAAGTAAAAGAGAGAGGATGCAATGCATCCTCTCTCTTTTACTTTTGTAGGGCTTCTAATACC
>NZ_LIRE01000372.1 GCF_001402795.1 Pseudanabaena sp. 'Roaring Creek' | reverse complement strand
GACGTTCAAGTTGTCGATTGAACATATTACGCGATCGAGTAGCCATAAACCCCAAGAATTGACTGGCGGCGCTTCTCGCCGCTAGTCAATTCTTGGGGTTTGATTTGTCCTAAATCAAGTGAATATTGCTAAGTAGCTAGGCGCAAGTAAATATAAAACCCAGAATCAAACCCTGTAGCGCACGCGCAGCGTGCGCTACAGGGTTTGATTCTGGGTTTTAATAATGCCCAGATATTTATATATAGCAGTAGCCAGTTATGTTAGGACAAAAACAAAACCCAGAAGAGTGTTGCGGCGCTTTGCGCCGCAACACTCTTCTGGGTTTTATGTCTTAACTTATATGGCTATAGCTATATTGCAACGTAAGGTTTTGAGATTCCCAAAATGGCGTTGCCATTTTGGGAATTGGGATTACAGTTTTAGTTAATGTCTCAAGTTTTTGATGGATACGATAAATATGCTGTGAGTATGCATTTGCTTTCTAGGTATAAAATACTGTTAGCTCAATAATTTAGCGTTCAGCATAGGATGTCAACATGCCATTGATTGCAACCGATAAAATTGTCAAAGACCTCGAAAAAGCAGGGGCTTTAGCAATGCGTGTTCCCCCTGAAGGTGGTTATGAAGGTCGCTACCAACTTCGTCTAAAGAATGCAGGTTATGAAATTCTCTTTATCACCGCAAGGGGTTTAGGTGATGTGAATAGTTACCTGACCGATGTTCATGGTGTGCGTCCCTCCCACTTGGGCAAAACCGAAATTCGCACCTATTTTATTCCCCCTGCAATCCAGTTTCGCCTCAATGCTTTACCAGCGAAGTCCAAAGGCTTAGTGGTATGGTTAATCGAGGGGAAATATCTCTCTAAGCAAGAATTAGAAACTCTCAGCCAGATTCCCGATCGCGATCCGCGTGTCAAAATCGTGATTGAAACTGGCAGCGATCGCGAAGTCACTTGGCAACCCCTCAAACAAGCTGTCGCCGCATAAAATAATAAATTAGGGGGCGCTAAGCGCCCCCCAATTTATTATTGAGGTTTGGCTTTGGTTTCGGGTAGCTTCACGAATACGTGATCGCCTACCTTTGCCCCACTCAGAATTTGCGTCTGGTTATCCACCGTCGTGCCGATGGTAACTTGGCGGAATTGGGGCTTACCCTTCTCATCGGCAATCAATAGCCCTGTTTTGCCTTCTTGGGTAACGATTGCCACCGTCGGCACGACCAGCGCGTTATCAATTTTTTGACCGATAAAGCGCAGATCGGCATTCATTCCCGATTGCAATTTATCCTTGCCAGTTTCTAAGGTGACGCGGACTTGAAAAGACGTAACATTTTGCTCAATAACCGCCTCAGGAGCAATCAGACGCACCTTACCCTTAAAAACCTCTGAAGGGAAGGCATCCGCAATAATTTCTACTTCTTGTCCGATCTTAATTTGTGAAATATCTACTTCAGGTACTTTCGCGATAATTTCTAAGCCATTAGCGATCGCCACAATCGAAGTAGAGGTCGATGAGTTAGTAGAGGATGCGCTCGTAGTGGGCGTGACAAAGGCTCCTGCATTGGCATATTTTTGAGTAATGATGCCCGTAAAGGGAGCGCGAATCACCGTATCCTCAATCTGCACTTCGATGGTGCGAACGCCTGCGATCGCTTGGGCGAGTTGCGCCTCGGCTTGAGCGATATCTTCCGCCCGACTACCATTGCGCGACGAATCTAAAAGGCGATTGGCTTCAACAAGATTGGCTTGAGCCGTGAGTAAATCAGCCTGAGCGCTGCGATCATCGGTTAATACTTCATCAAAGCGATCGCTGGAAATTGCCCCTTCAGTCTGCAATCCCCGAAAGCGCGAAGTCTTCATGCTTGTTAAGGCTAACCGCGATTTCGCTGCCTCCAAACGCCCCCTTGCCGATTCAGCACGAGCTTGAGCGGCGGCAATATCCTCAGGACGACTACCGTTGCGTAATTTGACTAGATTGGCTTCACTAGCGGCGGCATTAGCCTGCGCCTGATAAAGCTGAGGAACTAGATTGCTACTGTCCATTCTGGCAATTACTTGTCCTCGATTGACCCGCGCCCCTTGTTCAACCAATAGCTCAACCAATTGCCCTGCTTGCTTCGGGCTGAGGTTAACCGTTTCAATGGGAACAACGGAACCACTAGACTTAATTTTGATCGACAAAGATTTAGACTCAACCAGTTCAGTTTTATCATTGACTGTTGTCGAACTTTGGCTAAGCCCAGTCAGGGCGCGAAAAGCGACAAAGCCACCACCTAGCAAAACAACGAGTAAAACTACAACTAGCCAAGGCTTTTTCCAAAGGGTTTTAAGCCGATTATTTTCTTGTTTTGGGGAAATAGTAGTTTGCATCGAGTTTAAATTTAACCGAAGCCGGCAGGACAGAAAATTATATTTGTGATAATAACCTATGATACATCGGTTAATTTCACATCACTCCCCAGAATCATTGCTCTGGCTTTTGGCTATATTCGCGAGCATCAAAAAAACGCTATATTAACTAAAGCCAAGACTCAAAGAGACGCAGAATATTTGTATACCTATAAATTCATATTTTGGGGGTTATTAACCTTGTGAGTCAGCCTGCCACAAATTGGGATGAGCAACCACACATCGTACTTCACGGATCTCAAAGTACGATACAGATTCCTCTTGTGAATGCGTATTCTTGGACATTAGGAAGGGGATCGGAAAATGATATTCCTCTGTCTGACAAATGTGCGTCACGCAACCATGCTATGTTCCAAATTGTTGGAGACAGTAACTATTTTCTCATCGATCTCGGCAGTCGCAACGGTTCCTTTGTGAATGGACGGCGTGTAACTATTCCTGTGAGCTTAAAGAGTGGCGATCGCATTACCCTAGGCGAAACAAATTTAGAATTCTATTGTCCTGAAATTACCACTGCGCCTGACAATGGAGCGGCTCAAACTGAAGAAACAACCGATGCGGTGGCGACTGCCATGTTGCACAAGCGTCAATTAATTACAGTTTTGGTAGTCGATATTCGCGACTTCACGAAACTTACCCAACAAATGGACGAGCATATTCTCTCGGAAGCGATCGGGACATGGTTCCGTCGTGCGGGTGAGATCATCGATCGCCACGGCAGTTGGGTTGATAAGTACATCGGTGATGCGGTAATGACCGTTTGGATCCATGAAGCGGCAAAAGGATCGGATACCGTCACGACCCAAGATATGCTTAAGGTTTATCGCGCCCTCTACGAACTCTATGAAATGAGTAACGAACTCAACCGCCAGTTTGAATTTCCCTTTCAACTGCGCGTGGGCGCGGGAGTAAATACGGGCTACGCTATGGTCGGACAGATGGGAACTAGCGAACATCCAGACTATACGGCTCTCGGCGATACCGTTAATGCAGCCTTCCGTCTAGAGTCATCAACCAAGCAATTAGGGTTGGATGTTGCGATCGGCTCGACTACCTACAGCCATACCCCCTATGCTGCGGTTTTATTGTCCCTGAGACAATATTCCGTAGAACTAAAGGGATATACCACGCCGACTATTACCTATGCGGGAACTTTTAACGAATTAGGAACCTATATCAAAAAACTGGATGCCGAATGAGATGATACCAAGTTAAGAAATGGCTACGCCATTTCTTAACTTGAAAACCCCTACTAGTTTTGGTTTTTAATTCACAAATTTAAAAATATAGCTATAGCTACAGTCACTTGACTTAAGACAAATCAAACCCCAAGAATTGACTGGCGGCGCGAAGCGCCGCCAGTCAATTCTTGGGGTTTATGTCCTAGTACAATTGGCGACATCAAACCCAATAG
>NZ_LIRE01000371.1 GCF_001402795.1 Pseudanabaena sp. 'Roaring Creek' | reverse complement strand
CTATAGCTACAGTCACTTGAATTAGGACAAATCAAAACCCAAGAATTAATTGGCGGCGCGAAGCGCCGCCAATTAATTCTTGGGTTTATACCAATTCACGAAAGTGTGACAACACTTTTGTGAATTAAACACCAAACACAGTAAGGTTTTGAGATTCCCAAAATGGCAACGCCATTTTGGGAATTGGTATTACAGCTATATATTTTAAAAATTTTGTAAAACGGCAAAGGCATGAGTTAGCGTTAAGATTGTTAACGTTAACTCATGCCTTGCCTGTCTTGTATACTCGCCCTCTCGCTAATCTCATCGAACAGTTGCAACGTCTCCCTGGTGTGGGCGCTAAAACTGCACAACGCTTATCTCTCCATATCCTCAAGCGTCCCACCGAAGAGGTAGAAGCCCTCGCTCAAGCATTAGTTCAGGCAAAGCAGCAGGTCGGTAGCTGCACCCTATGCGGACATCTATCGGCGGAACCAATCTGTGAAATTTGTGCCCATCCCAGTCGCGATAATTCAGTGATTTGTGTTGTTGCTGACTCCCGCGATCTAATTGCCCTCGAAAAAACCCGCGAATATCGCGGGAAATATCACGTTTTGGGCGGTTTGATTTCGCCGATGGATGGGATCAGTCCCGATCAATTAAATATTCAGAGTCTAGTACGGCGCGTCAGTGGAAACCGAGTCACGGAGGTGATCATGGCGATCGCTCCCAGTGTCGAAGGGGAAACTACTACTTTATACGTGGGTGGCTTATTGAAACCTTTTACCAAAGTTACGCGAATTGCCTTTGGTATTCCGATGGGCGGTGACTTAGAATATGCAGATGAGGTAACACTTGCTAAAGCGATCGAGGGCAGACGCGAATTAGATTTTTAGTTTTGAATTAGTTTGAAATTAGTTGGAAATTAGTTGGAAATATTTCCAACTGCTAGAAATATCATGTTGCATATTGTTCCATCATGCAGATAATATTTTGCTGGTTTGCAACTCAATAATGACCATGATTGACCCGTTCCCTAAAATGAGTTCTATGACAGCTTTATCAGGGTTAATTGGTTCTGGGTGCATGATCTTTGGCGTTCCATGTTTACCAACTATCAGTGCCAGCCCCACGGCTAGAGAGCCTCAGGCAATCCTAGTATTAGGAGGCTCGCCTACCCGTGAAAAATTTGCTGCTCAATTTGCTTTAGAACACCCTCAACTGCCGATCTTTGTATCCTCTGGCAGTCCAGAGGAATATGCTCAGTATGTATTCGATCAAGCTGGGGTGAAACGCGATCGCCTCCACTTAGACTATCGTGCCGTAGATACGGTTACCAATTTCACGGTGATGGTGACGGAGTTTCAGCAGCGCAAAATTACCGATGTATATGTAATTACCTCGGAGTTTCATATGCCCCGCGCCCTTGTGATTGGCAAAATCGTTTTAGGTAGTCGCGGCATCGAGATGCATCCCGTGGCAATTCCGTCGCAAATAAAATCTGAAAATCCTACTAAGTCGCTACGTGACGGTCTGCGTTCGGTTTTTTGGTTAGTAACGGGCTCTTAGCATTTTGGGTTTTATACCAAATTAAAAACCAAAACCAGAGAGCGTACCGCCCGCTTAGCGGGCGGTACGCTCTTCTAGGTTTTAAGTTTACTTATGCTTAGCTACTTATACCAAAACACAAAATGGCTACGCCATTTTGTGTTTTTAAAACCCTTACTGGGTTTGGTTTTCAATTCCAAAAAGTGTAGCCACACTTTTTGGAATTGGTATTAAAAGCACTTGGATTGCAATTTCTAGAAATATTTTTTCAATAATATTGATCGAAATTCACTTTCGGTGTTATCTTAATAAAGCGCTAAAAAACGCAACCAGCCGGGATAGCTCAGTTGGTAGAGCAGTGGACTGAAAATCCACGTGTCACGAGTTCAAATCTCGTTCCTGGCATATTTACAAAAAAGAGTTCGCTCAGCGAGCTCTTTTTTGTTTTTGATTGAGTGAAGTGTAGTCACACTTTACTTAATTGGTATAAGATTCCAAAAGCTAAGTCATCACGTAATTGATTGGAGAGTATAACCTTGAAAGGAATTTTGATTAGCTTTGGAATTATGGCGGTTGCTGTGCTGGTCATTGTAGTTGCGCAAATTACAGGCGGACAGACAGCAGTTGCGAGTACTGGCGCACCCTCTACAGGTGTACCAAATCAAACAGCAGTAAAAATAGCAGACGCACCTTTAATAAATATGAGCGATCCCGAAATCAAAGCAACTGGCACTGGGCTAAAATACCAAGTGCTCAATGCAGGCACAGGTGCAACCCCTAAGCAAGGAGATACCGTAACTGTACATTATACGGGGAGGTTAGAAGATGGCACTAAGTTCGATAGTTCTCGCGATCGCAATAGTCCTTTTTCGTTCAAGCTGGGCGTTGGTCAAGTAATTAAGGGCTGGGACGAAGGTTTATCTCTTATGCGCGTTGGCGATCGCTATAACTTGATTATTCCTCCCGAACTCGGTTATGGCGCTCGTGGGGCAGGTGGAGTCATTCCTCCTAATGCCACTCTGATCTTTGATGTCGAGTTACTACGTATTTCTTAAATCGTTCAATCGGAAAAAGCACTGTCTTGAGACAGTGCTTTTTCGTTAGGGGTAATACCAATTCACGAAAGTGTGGCAACACTTTTGTGAATTGAAAACCAAATCCAGTAAGGGTTTTAAAATTACAAAATGGCGTAGCCATTTTGTAATTTGGTATAAGGCTATGCATAAAAGGCTATGGATAAAAAGTTAGTCACGATCGCCTTAATCACGATGTTGTCGGGGCTGCCAATGCAAGCCTTGGTATGCGATCTGGGCGCACAAGAGCAGAGCGATCGCCAGCTCCAAGCAGGTCAATTACTAAACCAAGGGCTTCAGCAATATCGCACTCGTCAGTACGAGTCCGCCTTTCAGTCATGGCAAAGCGCTTTACAGATTTATCAAGAAATCAAAGACCGCGCTGGGGAAAGCAAGGTATGGAATAATTTGGGGCTTGCTTACTATAGTCTTGGGCAATTTGCGAAGGCAGTTCCTTTCTTTCAGCAACGGTTGACCCTCTCGCGGGAATTAAACGATCGGCGGGCTGAAGCCTATGCCCTTGATAGTTTGGGGCTGAACTATATTCAGTTAGGGCAGTACGAGCAAGCGATCGCTATGTATCAGCCTGCTATAGAAATTTTGAGTCAACTCAATGACCGTAAAAATGCAGGTAATGCGCTCGGAAATATGGGCATTGCCTATCGTGAATTGGGGCAATATGCCAAAGCGATCGCTTGCCATCAGCAACAATTGGCAATTACCCGCGAGATTAGCGATCGCGCAGGGGAAGGAAGAGCCCTAGGGGGACTTGCCATTGCTTATCGCGAATTGGGGCAATATGAAAAGGCGATCGATCTCAATCGACAGGATTTAGCGATCGCCCGTGAATTGCAAGATCTGAGCGGACAGGCTAGGGCGCTCAATAATCTGGGTACGGTCTATAGCGACTTGGAGCAATATCCCCAAGCAATTGTTTTGTACAAACAAGGCTTAGAAATATCGCGCAGTCTGAAGGATCGCAGTGGAGAAGGTAGAACCCTCGGCAATATCGGCAATGGGTATCGGCAGTTAGGACAATACGAGCAGGCGATCGCTTTTCTGGAGCAACAATTGACGATCGCCCGTAACATTAACGACACCGCCGCTGAAGGCAAAGCTGCGGCTGGGCTGGGCATTGCCTACAATCGGTTAAGAAAGTATGAAAAAGCCTTGGACTTTTATCAACAAGATTTAGCGATCGCTCGTCAACTTAAGGATCGTAATGGCGAAGGGAGAGCGCTGAATAATTTGGGCGTATTGCTTGGGGAATTAGAACAACCCGAGCTAGCGATCCTTTATTACAAACAATCGGTCAACATTCAAGAATCGATTCGCAGAGATATTCGTGGATTGAGCAAAGAGGAACAGCGATCCTTTTTGGGAACGGTGGCAGGCACATACCGTAGCCTTGCGGATCTATTGCTCAAACAAGGACGGGTGATGGAAGCACTGCAAATTATCGATCTATTAAAAATCCAAGAACTGGAAGACTATCTCCAAAATGTCAAAGGAAATGAGCGTACGGCTCAGGGAATGCGGATTTTAGAGCCTGAGTCAAAAATTAGTCGCCTATCCACGGTGAGCTTTGTGCAAATTCCCTCGCTGAACCGCGAACTAGCTCAACAGATCCAGCAGATCGCGCCATCGGAACTTAATAAGGCTCCAGCATACTTACAAAAACTACCGCAAGGGGTGGTGCTCATCTATCCATTAGTGCTGCTAGATCGTCTGGAAATAGTAATTTTTGCGGCTAATTCTATTCCTACGGCGCGTAAGGTGGCGATCGCTAAGCCTCAACTAGAAGAGATGATCGCCGATTTTCGTAATGACTTGCAAGATCCTAGCTCCTACGACATCAAGACCTCGGCAAAGAAGCTATACGAGATCCTCATCAAACCGATTGAATCCGATCTCAAGCAAGCAAAGGCTACGACCATTCTCTATGCGCCTGATGGGATCTTGCGTTATATTCCCCTCGCCACCCTCTACGATGGCAAGCAGTGGTTAGTGGAACGATATCGCATCAATAATCTCATTTCCTACAGTTTGCTGGATCGCGATCGCCAAGCATTGCCTGATTTAACGATCTTAGCGGGAGCATTTGGCGGTAAAGCGGGAGAGAGCAAATTTGGATTGAGTGGACTGCCATCTTCCATTACCGAAGTAGAGAACATTGCCTCAACTTTTCCTAAAGCGAATAAATACATTGAACAGAATTTTACGAGTCAGATAATTCGGGATAAAGCGGCAGGTAATGCCATCATTCATTTGGCAACCCATGCAGAATTTAAAAATGGCAGTCCCTTTGAATCCTATCTGTTATTTGGTGATGGTAGTAAGCTCACCTTAGCCGAAGTGAATGATTTAAAGCTGCAAGATACCCAGCTCGTCGTTTTGAGTGCTTGTCAGACAGGATTGGGTAGTTTGGGAACTGGTACGGAGATTTTAGGCTTTGGCTATCAAGTCCATCGAGCAGGCGCAAGAGCATCGATCGCTTCGCTGTGGAAGGTCTCGGATGGTGGTACGCAAATACTGATGTCTGCTTTTTATAATAATTTGCGAAGGGCAAACAGTGATACATCTATAGCTTTGCGGGAAGCACAGTTGAGCATGATTAAGCCAAGTACTAAGGGAGGTGTCAATTATAGTCATCCCTATTTTTGGTCGTCTTTTGTGCTGATTAGTAATAGCTGGTAATACCAAATCACAAAATGGCTTAGACATTTTGTGATTTTAAAACCTTATCCCAATTCCCAAAAGTGTAGCTACACTTTTGGGAATTGGGATAAAAACTAAACCTAGCAAGGGTTTTCAAGTTAAGAAATGGCGTAGCCATTTCTTAACTTGTCTCTTATTTGCGATTGAAAACTTCTAAGGTTTGACGGCTAAAATCGCGCAAGTTAGCGATTCCGTCTTCCATAGGGATGTTATCGCCTAAAAATTGCCAATTGTCCACTGTAGAGAAGCGCCACCTTTCTCCCTTATAGTCATGTCCGCTTGCCTCAATACCGATCGCGCGCAGATCGCCATCGACAGGATCTTCATATAGGCGAATTTGGAAGAGAATACAACGAACCTTGAGCCGCCAACTTACCCCTGGAAAATGAAAGCCCACATCAATCGAATCGGGATCGAGAAGTTTCCGCGTATCCGAATTATTTAGCCAAGGTTTGAGATCCGATCGCGCAGCAGGATAAATAGCCTTAAACAAATTGACAATAGTCGCGATTTTGGTTGCGACTTCGACATTTTTAGCTTGTTCGGCAGCATTCACTGGCAAGACCCTCATGCTAAAACCTATAAAGGTAAATAAAAAATTACTTATAAAACATAGCCCGATCGGCTTTTAGTAGCCGATTCTAGCATCTGCTCACCATAAATCGAATTAACTAGCGATCGCTGTAGCAGTTGTTATAAAAAAGGTAGATTACGCCGTAATCTACCTTTTGAGGGGTACTAAATCGGGAATATCCTTAAAATCTTCTAGGACAGACGACTCAAGACTTAAGCGATCGAGGAGCTTTGCAAATTCCTTACCGCATGATTCTGAACTTTGGCGGATTTGCTCCTGTGCAAATTTGATAATGATCCACCCCGAACCGACTAAAGAGCGATCGGCGAGGTCATTTTGCGTGAGACTGGCGGCACTTTCTGAGGAATTCGCGATCTCGATCGCTATCCGCGCATTTAGTTCGGGATTGACATAGGTGAGGGCAGGAGCCCAATGATAATCAATGCTGGGGATATATTGTTGACATCCTTGATAAAGGGTTCCCGATAGGTGTTTTTGCAGCGTAACGCCAAAATTGTAAATAGTCTCCGCGATCGCTTGTTTATCCCGTTCGCTCGTTAGATCTAGCCCTGCGGAATTAGTGAGGACGCGCAAATTTTCGAGCGGAGGCAGTTTGGCAAAGAACTTTTTAAATTGATAGTGGCGAAACTCAAGGATGCGCTCTGGGGCATGGGCGATCGCTAATTTCTGCTGATAGCTCACTTCCTCCCGCGAATAGGCTTCTAGCTTTGTAAAATAATTTTGCAGCACATTTTGATGGCTTTGATATCTTCTCTTATAGGTGAGAAATTGATATCTGATCCTGAGGACGATTACCACTGTACCCAAGATCAGCAGAATGATCCCCAGCTCCTTTGCCACAAGAGTGACGATCGCGACGATCGCAATTAGCCCGAAACTTAAGGCGATTGCTTCTTGGATCTGAATTGGTGCGGGTAGTTGATTGGGCGGAGGGCTTGGTAAGGGAATATTAAGTTCGGGCGCAACGGGCTTAGATTGGGCAATGCGCTGCACTTCTGGAGGAATGAGGATAACAGGAAACTGACGCATCGCTTAGTAGCCTGAAAATTCGGTTAAGGGTAATTTTTACAGTGCTTGGCAAGATTGGCAAGTCAACCAAACCCAAAATATGAGTAGTGGCGCGAAGCGCCACTACTCATATTTTGGATGTAGCTTGCGGCTACACTTTTGGGGATTAAAAACCAAACCCAGTAAGGGTTTTAAAATTACAAAATGGTGTAGCCATTTTGTAATTTGGTATTAGGCATTTTCTAAGCCCGGAATCGAGCGATATAGTTGTACATACTTATCCGCTGATGATTGCCAACTGAAATTACTATTCATGCCGCGCTCCTGTAACAAACGCCATGCATCGGTGTAGCGGTAACTTTCCCAAGCCCTTACCATGCAGGTGTACATGTCCAAAGGCTCGTAGCGATCGAAGCAGAACCCAGTTCCCACCTGACCGATGGGATCGTGGAAGGACACGGTGTCCACCAAGCCACCAGTGCGGCGGACGATGGGCACAGAACCGTAACGCAGGGCAATCAATTGGCTGAGTCCACAAGGCTCAAAACGGCTGGGCATCAAAAAGGCATCGGAACCTGCATAAACACGATGGGATAGGGCGGAATTAAAGAGAATCTGTGCTGACATCCGCCCAGGATAGCGAGCCGCGATTTGCCATAGTTGGGATTCGTAGTAGCGTTCGCCCGTACCTAAGACTACAAACTGAGCATCGGTATAGGCAAGATAGCGTTCTAAGGTTTGTAAGAGTAGATCGAGCCCCTTCTGTTCGACCAGCCTTCCGACCATGCCGATCAAGAAAGTGGCAGGATTGACGGTTAAGCCCAATTCTTTTTGTAAAGCAATTTTATTGGCAAGGCGATCGTCAAGGGTATCAACGGAATAGTTTTGTACCAAGGCGGTATCAGTGGCAGGATTTTCTAAATCGGTATCGATGCCGTTTAAAATCCCCCAAGGCTTGAGAAATGAAAGTATTCCTTCTAGCCCTTCACCATAGGTCGGCGTACAAATTTGCTGCGCATAGGTGGGAGAAACTGTATTTACGCGATCGGCATACTTGATTCCCCCTGCCATCGTGTTATGGGCATCCATATACCAAGGAGTCCATGTGATTTTGTCTAAGAACCAACGCCAAGGTCCTTGATAGGCGAGGTTATGAATTGTAAATACGGTGCCAATATCGGAAACTTGATGCATCCACACAGGAATCATGCCTGTATGCCAATCATGGCAATGAATGATATTGGGTTTCCAGTAATTCCATGAAAATTCGGCAACCGCATTGGCAAACATCGTGAAACGCCAATCTTCGTCATCGCCGCCATATACGCGGGCGGGAATAAAGGCTCCATGCCCTACTAAGTAAAGAGGGACATCCGTTCCTGGTAATACGGTCTGAAAAATATCGAATTCCTGAAACATGGCATAGCCTTTCCAGATCCATTCAGGATTTTCTTTCAGCTTGTCTGGGATCACGCCGTAGTAAGGCATGATAATGCGCACATCATGCCCCATCTTCTTCAGAATCGGGGGGAGTGCGCCCACTACATCTGCCATACCGCCAACTTTGGCGAGAGGAGCAACTTCAGCCGCCGCAAATAAAATTTTCATTCTTCGATCGTTACTCGTATTGTCTGGCTATTTAAATTATTTTCAGGCATAGCGCGATCGCTACAGCAGCTATTTTTTGCAAGCTCTACTTGAATAACAAAAACGAAACCCATCAAGATGGCTTCTTTTTTGTTGTTTGGGTGGATCTATGCCAACCTGCATAAAGGTGGCTCTCTATGGACTTACAAGCATCACAGATCAAAGCCCAGAAGCTAAGTGACGGCGCGAAGCGCCGTCACTTAGCTTTGAGTAAGCAGAACTTACATTGCTACAGTTAAGGGAAAGTACATGTCGCAGTTGGAACGCTGACATTACCAGTAATGGCGAAAGTAGTGCCCGTATTTCCTTGAGCTAGTAAGGCAGTTTGTAACGCACCCGTAGTACTAATGGGAGTACTTATACCTGAAAGTTGAATTTGTCCAGTCCCTCCAGTTTGATTAAATCGATAGTCCGCAACTGCTGCGTTTGATGATTGATTGTTTTGGACTTTGACACATAAATTAGAACTGTTTTGTTTTCTAAATAACAAGCCACCAGAGTTGGTTTGATTAGATGTATTGCTGACTGTATTGTTGGTTAAAGTTGCGCGAATGATTGAGGTGTCTTGAGTCCTGACTAAGATTCCACCTTCATCTGGAGAAGCCGCAGGACTACCGTTATTAGCATTCGAGATCGAATTATTATTTACGGTTGCAGTGAGTTGTCCAGCATTTTGAGTTCGCAATCGGATACCGCTTTGTCCTGTATTCGCAATTTGATTGCCTGAAATTACCACTCCTGAAGTGGTCACACCCCCTAAGGTCACAGGACTACTTAAATTAGCGGTTGCCCCAGTTGACTGGGCGACTCTGATCTGAATGCCAGTCTCGCCCATGCCGTTAAAGGTATTATTGCTAATGATAGCTGAGGCTTTAGATCCATCATCTGCACCAAAACTGATGCCTTTGTCGGAAATATTAGAGACCTTGTTGTTGGCAATCGTAAATCTCGCGATCGCATTTGTCGATAAATTTATATCGATGCCGTCACCAGCGGCGGCTGGGCTAGTAATGTTGCGGATAACATTATTAGAGATATTAACAATGGCAGTGGTAGTCGCAGGGCATCCACCGATGCCATCACCATAAAGACGACAGACACTAACTTCAATGCCATCAATTTCATTGTTAGCAACTGGAGTTACGCCATCATTGTCAAAGGTGGATAGCTTATTGTTATCGCCAACCGTATTGCCACTAATATTTAGGTTGAGATTGCCTGCCCCCGTACGTACAAAAATGCTCGCTTCGAGCCCAGTTTGTGTTTTAGGTTGAATAGTATTTAAAACCGTATTATTGGTAATCGCGGCATTACCAGTTACATTGTCAAAGCGAATACCTTCAGCGATTGCCCCCGAAACGGCATTCCCGTCAATGGTGGTAGTAGTAGCATTCACATTGGAGAGGACAATACCGCGACCATCAAAGCCCAAGGATGTATTTGGGGCAGTAATCGTGACATTGTTATTGCTAACTGTGGGATTGCCTGAACCATTTTGCAGCACAATGCCAGCACCAGCGGAGTTAGAAATTGTATTCCGCAAGACATTAGTGTTGCCGCTAAATCCAGAAAGAAAAATATCGCGATCGCTCGCTACAGAGCTAGTAATGGTAACGCGGTTATCAGCAACTGTGGCATTGATGTTGTTTGTACCAACGACACCAGAACTATTGGGGCGAATGTCATATCCTGAGAGGATCTGATTAGATCCTGACGCTAAAGTGACAGTGCCTTTAACTATTGGATATACTCCCGTCCCTGAAGGGAGGGGAATATTAGGGAAGGTCGTCCCTCCGATACCAGTCTGATATGAAACTGGAATTAAAGTTGGCGCGCTAGAAACAACTTTAGTCCCATCTGGGATCGTAAAGCCGCCTATGGTTGGGGCTGTCGAGCCCGATGGATTGTAGGCATATACAACTCCATTTGCCCCAGCCGAACCCGCATTGGCAAGCGCTGTCGAGAAATTAGCAAAAGACACAACATTCGGCGTGCCACTTAAACCTGTAGTACTATCGGCGACTACAAAGAAACTGTAAGGTTGACCTGTTACGGGATTGATGGCGACAAGTCCATCGCGAACGGTTTGATTCTCGACTAGGATGGAGCCATTCCGCGAAAGCGGTTCGTTCATGCGGTCGAGCAATGTCGGCGGAGTAACTTTTCTTTCCGAACGGTTGGAAAGATTTATCCCAATATTGAAAAGAATGCTGGTTCCAAAAATGCGATCGTTCTGAATCGATAAACCCGCATTAACGAGATCGCCATAGTACGCTAAGCCCCCCTTAATACCTAAGGCTCCGATGCTATTGGTAGCGGTGTAATAATAGGTTCCGAGATAGGGGCGCAGATAGCCAGCATCGCCTGTGTTGACTATTGTGCCAGCTTCCAACTCCACACCACCCATGGCGGCATCAAAACGACGCTCGCGATCGATTAAAAACTGAGTGCCCTGAAAAGTTCCACTGTTGAGGAGCGTTTCGCTCAATTGGGTATTAGTCTTGCCCACTGGAAGATAGGCATTGAGTCGCATATCCCAAGATTCCGCAAAAAACTCTAAACCTGCGGAAATTTGATGAAAAAACTGCGCTCCCGTATCGCGATTGTCGTAGGCTAGATAGCCACCTAGTACATATTTGCCAATGTCATTTAGCGATCGATAACCGACGGCAAGGTTAGAACCCATGCGCCCATTGTTAAAGAGCCGAACTTGAGGATTAAGATATAAAAAGTTTTCTGGTGTTTGATTGAGAGGAATGCGTAACTCAACGCTAGTATTACCATCTATGCCTGCACCACTGCCGTTATAACGAATTTGAGCATCAAGTGGAAATGGATTAGTCTGACTCACCACTTCTGATACGACTATTCCATTTATACATATTAATGATGATAAACAACAAGATTTGAATCCCCAAGATGACGCTCTTTTCTGCATAGTCCCTAATAACCCATTTTTCTAACAAGAATCTACATCCAACTTATTTTGAAGGTTAAGGTCTCAACACCCCTGTGTTGCCGAATACTCGACTATATGAAATTTGCAAAATTTTCTGGAAAGTACTGTAGCAACGTAGGAGATATCTAGGACAAATCAAAACCCCAAAGAAGAGTGGCGGCGCTTTGCGCCGCCACTCTTCTTTGGGGTTTTGATTTAATTGCACCTAGCCACAAGGTTTTTCAAGTTAAGAAATGGCGTAGCCATTTCTTAACTTGGTATTACTCAGCGATCGCGCCATCGTCTGGGCTGCTATCGTTATCATGGGGAAGCTCGAGGCAATATCCCGCACCATATACGGTTTTAATATATTTAGGATGGCGCGGATCGGGTTCGAGTTTGGTA
>NZ_LIRE01000370.1 GCF_001402795.1 Pseudanabaena sp. 'Roaring Creek' | reverse complement strand
CGAATACTGTTCATGTTTTTTATGCCGATGTTTCTACCCCTTCTGAGATCGAGTCTGCGGACTATACCTTTACTAATTACATAGGGAGTATTTCGGGCTGGTATGCCTTGGGCAATTTAAATAATTTGGTATTCTCCCAAGGGCGAGGGGCTTTTATCTTTGCCGCAGCATTGGGGGAAATCGATCCAGATTTAATAACTTCTACTCTCGACGCATCGTTCTATACGGGTTCCAATACAGCCTCTAGATTTGAGGTAAGGTCATCTCCTTACAATATTTTTGCTAACAATGACAGTGAGTTTTTAAATACCAAAATTGGGAACCAATATCTATGGATTCCCAGCTATAGCCATAAGTCTGGCAGTAATCAAATATCAGTAAGCGATGTGCGTTTGTCATTGACAGTGCGGAATGCTTAATAGGAATAAACAGAGAGAGGCGATCGCTAAATTAGCGATCGCCTTTTTTTGAGTTAGGCGCGATGGGCGATCGCGATCGCATAATTCAAAAGGCGATCGCTTTAGTTTCTGATAGCAATGCGTAAGCAAGCGTTAGGCTATACTTTTTATTGCTACGATCGCATTATTTGATTACCAAAACTATCATTTGCAGCAATTGGCAATTATGGATCTTGAACTTCTCTCGAAATTTCAACAAATTTATAAAGACTTAGATCTGTTCCCGCTAGTTGATGCAGAGGATATCGAAAAATTTCGGGTGGACTATGGGCTAGAGGTCAAGGTTAGGCTGAAGCGCGAAATTGAGGCATCTGAAAAAAATGGCAAGTTTATTTTTGCGGGGCATCGTGGTTGCGGTAAGTCTACGCTGTTGAAACGATTAGCAAATGAAATGGCGGATCGCCATCATGTAGTATTTTTCTCGATCGCCAATTTGATCGAAATGACGGCAGTGACACATACGAATATTTTGTATGCGATCGCTTTGTTGATGCTCAGTCATGCTAAAACTTTAGGAATAGATGTAGCGGAAGATATTAGCGAAACTATTTTAGGTTGGAATACCACTGTACATAAGCAATCAAAAAGTGAAGAGACTAAAGGGGGAGTGGGTTTCGATCTTAAATTTCTGGAGGTATTTTCTGCAAAACTACAACAGGAAAAAAGTTTTCGTGATGGGATAGAGACCACCTTTGCTAAAAAGATTTCCGATCTAGTGGGCAAAATAGATCGCCTTGCGGCGGCGATTCAGTTAAAGACGCGAAAGCCTGTAATTGTAATCATTGACGATCTTGATAAGTTGGATTTGCCATTAGTCGAAGCGATTTATCGAAACAATATCAAGGCTTTATTTTCACCGCAAATTCGGATAGTCTTTACGATTCCTGTTTCGGCAATTCAAGAGCCAGAGGTAATGGGTTCGCTCAATTCAGAGGGTGTGGTGCGTCCGCATCTGTTTCCTGTGACTAAATTTTTCCCAAAAGACGATCGCCATAATCCAGAAGTGAAGCCAATTGCTAAAAATCTGAATATATTCCTAAAAGTATTAGATAAACGTATTCCTGAAGGATTAATTGAGGCGCGAACTGCCCATGAGATGGTGTTAAAGAGTGGTGGTGTGATGCGGGAATTAGTGCGGATTGCGCGGGAATGCTGTACGGAATGTATGGTGCAAATCGAGATCGAACCAGAGCGTGAAAATATTGTAATCAATGAAGAGATTCTCAATGCTGCCTTACAAAATTTGCGCCATGATTTTACGCGGCAAATTGGCAGTAGTCTTTACCATTTGTTGAAAGAGATATATGAAACTTCGGTACCTGAGGATTCTAGTAATGAAGATTTTGTCAAACTGTTGCATGGTTTGATGGTATTGGAGTATGAGAATGCTTCGCTGTGGTATGACGTGCATCCGATTGTGGTGGATTTGCTGAAACAGAAAAAACTGATCGAGGCTTAGATCTTACGATGGAAAAAGATTCCAGTCAAAATCAACGGAATTTGCGGCGTTTGTTGATGTCAGTTCAAGCTAGCTATGGCAGGCTGAATTTGTTGATTGCGATTTGTGATAATCGGAGATATCGCGATGAGTTGATTGGTAGTTATGAGAAGGAATTGACTGCTAAGGGTACAAGTTGTCATCGTGTCAGAATAGATCGCCAGCAACCTAGTTTGAAGCAATGCTTAAAGGATTTGGTATCACAGGAACCTGTGTTAATGTCAGTTGGGAAACCTGCGATCGTGACAGTTTTGGGTACAGATGAACTTTTGGGGATTCGCCTCAATGAACTAAAATCTGCTCAAGAACAATTTTTCTTTTCGGCGCAATGGACAAGGGAAGGATTGCGAGATTTTAAATTTCCGATTGTAATTTGGTTAACGCCTGAGATCGCAACATCTCTATCACAACAAGCTCCTGATTTTTGGAGTTGGCGAGGCGGTGTGTTTGAATTTTCGCAATCTATTTCTGTCCCAATTAATTTTTCATCTGCAACATATGAACTCAGCAATCAAGTGGAATCCGCTCAAGAAAATTTTACTAATGCCAATCCTGTGGATCTACAAAAGCAAATCGACAATCTGCTGTCCCAAGATCCTGATTCACCTCTATTAGCTAGTCTTTACAATAGTTTGGCTGATGCCTATGTAAACAACATTCAATACAATCAAGCCGAATATGCCTATCGTAAAGCCTTAGATTTATACGAGCGCCAACTAGGCGAGCGCCATCCCAATGTCGCCACCATTATCAATAACCTCGCATTCAAGAAATTTTAGGCGAGCGCCATCCCGATGTCGCCTCCAGTATCAACAACCTCGCAGCGCTGTACTATTCGCAAGGGAGATATAAAGAAGCAGAACCACTGTATAAACAAGCCATTGCACTGATGCAAGAAATTTTAGGCGAGCGCCATCCCAATGTCGCCACCAGTATCAATAACCTCGCAGGGCTGTACGAATCGCAAGGGAGATATGAAGAAGCAGAACCACTGTATAAACAAGCCCTTGCCCTGAGACAAGAA
>NZ_LIRE01000369.1 GCF_001402795.1 Pseudanabaena sp. 'Roaring Creek' | reverse complement strand
CAAGCCTCCAGATCCTGCAAAAGTTATGCAGATAATGCGTAAGTTTTTGCAAGTCCCTGAGACTAACTAATTTGTAACAGCTCTCACTTAGACTAAGTAAGTAGGCTTAATTAAATATAAAACCCTAAAACCTGCGGCGCACGCGCAGCGTACGCCGCAGGTTTTAGATCTAAATTTTAATTAAGCTGAGCTACTTATTAGCTTGATTATTAGCTCGATTATTAATTTTAAAGAGGAAAAAACCAGATATGAGTACAATTTTAGTGGTTGAAGACACAATGACTCAAGCTGAGATTATCATTGGCAGCTTGAGAAATGCTGGCTTTAATACCATTTTGGCAATGAGTGGGGACGAAGCCAGAACTAAAATTGGTCAGCAGAAGCCCAGCGCCATTGTATTAGATGTGGTTTTACCCAATGAAAGCGGCTTTGAGCTATGTCGCGATCTTAAAGATAAGCCGACAACTAAAGATATTCCGATTATCCTTTGCTCGACGAAGAGTGGAGAGATGGATAAATTTTGGGGCATGAAACAAGGGGCTTCCGCTTATTTGACCAAACCTGTTGATATCGATGAGCTAGTGCGGACGATTAGATTATTAGTAAAAGATTGATGCCCAATAACAAGTAAAACAACAAGAGAAATGACAAGAGAAATAACAAGAGAAATAACAAGGGAAATAACAAGTAAGACAAAATAAATAGCCAGAAACAAATAGCAAGAAAACAGCAAGAAAGTAATAAGAAATAAGGCAAACGCTCGAAAATCGACAATATCCCCTAGAGAGTAGCAGTGAGATCGCCGTGGCAAATCAGATGATAGGTAATCAGCAAAAGATAAATCAGTTAGATGCAGGAAGGTTGGATAGCGAGCAGTTTCTATCATTTTCTCTCGTAAAAGAACAGCAAGCATTATTGCCAACCCATCAGCTAATTGAAATTGTCAGAATTAGTTTGTCCCAGATTACGGCGATCGCAGGATTGGATCCCTACGTCATGGGTATATATAACTGGCGGGGTGATGTCGTTTGGGCTGTCGATCTTGCCAGTCTCTTAGGCTATACGCCCCTTTACGCGCAGGAATCTACTCAAGAAAAGTTTCAGGATCGATACCATATTATCTTTTTACGCAGCCAAGGTAATGCGATCGGACTGGTGGTGTCAAATGTGGGGCAGATGATCCGCTGCGATCGCGCCAAAATTCAAACCTCATCCCACGCGTTTACCAGTCAAGCCACGAAGCAGGCTTGCCAAGGCTATTGGCTAAGCGCGAGTGGCGAGACGTTTTTGGTGTTGGATGGCAATGCGATCGCACAAGTTATTCAGACCTAGTTTGAGACTTGTTTTGGTCTTGTTCTGGTTATGTAGACGCTTAGATGGTTTGTACTTTTGTATATTTTGTAGAAGTTTTAAAAAGTTTAAGGAGAATTGGCAATGTTGACCCAAGATAACCAACCCAAAAATCAAGATCCATCTTTGGAAGTTAAGGAAATTATTAACAATACTGCTGGGGCTGATGGGCAAAATGTCGATCAAACCAAGCTAGATTCTCCCGAAAATTTACTTGAATCGCCACCGCCGATTCCCCTTGCCCCGAATCCGACTAAATGGGGTTGGCGATCGCTATCCCTACGCACTAAAACCACCTTATTAGCTGTATTACTCAGTACGATTCCTGTGGTGGCGATCGGCGGCGTAGCCTCTTACTTTTCCAGTCGTTCATTAGATCAGAGTATTCGGGAAACTCAGCTAAAGAAAGCCCTCGCGATCGCTGATAAAATTAATCGCTTTATGTATTCCCGCTATGGGGACATTCAAGTATTAGCTGCACACCCTATTCTGGCTAATCGTAAAGTACAGGCAGTAATGAGCCAAGCAGAACGCGAAGCAGTTTTGAATGAATATGCTAAGACCTATGGTGTATATAGTCTAGTCGCCTTTGCTGAGTTAGATGGAACGACACCACTCCGTTCTACCATCACCCAAGATCCTGCTCCTAGCATTAAGGAACGTGATTTTTTTAAAGCTCCGCTAGCTACGGGACAACCTTTTATCAGTCAGCCTGGTAAATCGACAGTCAATAAGACGGTTAACTTTTTTATATCTGCCCCCGTAAAAGAAACTGGCTCGAATAAGTTTATTGGCGTGGTACGGACAAGAATGCCGATCGAAAGCCTTGATAATGTTGTCCAAGGAATTTTGAGCGAAGAAGATGAGTATCATCTGATTGATATGGCTGGTAAGGTATTTCTAGCCAAGGAAAAGGCTGAAGAAAGTGTTCAAGCTAAGGAACTATTTCCTCAGCTAACAACAGCAATCTCTAACAAAACACCAGAAACCCAAATACACGTTGATAAGATAACTAATAAGACAGAACTATTGACCTATGCGCCATTGAGTACCTATCTCAATATGCCTAATCTGAATTTAGGCGTAATCGTTACGATTGAGGCTGATGTAGTTTTTAAGTCTCAACGGGATCTCTTAATTACCCTAGCGATAGGAACAGGTGTCACAGCTTTATTAGTAGGACTTTTGGCAGCCTTGGTTGCCAATCGAGCCATTAAGCCGATTCGCGACGCGGCGCAGGTCGTCGCGCAAATTGGCAGTGGCGATCTTGAGACGCGATTAGATGTTGTGAGCGAAGATGAACTCGGCTTGCTATCGAGTAATATCAATGGGATGGCCGATCAAATCAAGTCCCTGATTGCCGAACAACAACAGGAAGCGGCAAGGTTAGAGAATGCTCGTAATGAGGCAAGAACCGAGGCTGACGAACGTGCCGAACAGCAACGAAAAGAGAAGGAATTTCTGCAACGTCGGGCGCTAGAACTCCTCATGGAAGTGGATCCCGTCAGCCGAGGCGATTTGACGATTCGGGCAAATGTCACCGCCGATGAGGTGGGAACGATCGCCGATTCTTACAATGCGATTATTCGTAACCTGCGTAAGCTGGTAATTGAAGTACAAGGGGCATCCCAATCGGTTACGAAGACCGCCACAAATAGCGAGCAATCGGTGCGATCGGTATCTACGGAAGCAATTAAGCAATCAGAATCGATCAATTCAGCATTGCAAGAAGTCAAAATAATGGCGGAGTCTAGCAGGGGCGTGGAGAGTCGGGCGCAACAGGCAGAACAGTCAATGCAAATAACTGTTAATGTTCTGCAAGAAGGCGATGAAGCCATGAACCGAACCGTAGAAGGGATTTCCGAAATTCGGGAAACGGTATCAGAAACGGCGAAGAAGGTAAAACGATTGGGGGAAACTTCCCAAAAGATTTCACGAATTGTGAACCTGATTAGTAACTTTGCCGCTCAAACCAACCTACTAGCACTCAATGCCGCGATCGAAGCGGCGAGAGCTGGTGAAGAAGGAAGAGGATTTAGTGTCGTTGCGGAAGAAGTCCGCGACCTTGCGGAACAGTCTGCCTCATCAACGGCAGAAATCGAGCAACTGGTTGAAGAGATTCAAGCTCAGACAAACGAAGTAGTTACGGCGATGGAAACTGGAACCGAACAGGTAGTTGCGGGAACCAAACTCGTGCAGAATGCCCGTGACAAACTCACACAAATTTCTATGGTTAGCAAACAGGTTAACTCCATCGTTCGTGAAATTGCGATCGCTGCTAACAATCAGACTAAAACCACCGATCATATGGGGGCTACCATGCAGGATATTGCCACGATTGCCGAAGATACATCGAAACAATCAGAAGATGTCGCGCGATCGTTTGCCGAACTCTTGCAAGTTGCGCAAGATCTACAGGTGAGCGTATCTCAGTTCAAAGTCGTCTAATATCTTCTATTTTTGCAATGACTATTAAGTACCTCAGCATTATTAAAATCCAGATCTAAAACCTGCGGCGCACGCTGCGCCGCAGGTTTTAGGGTTTTGTGTTTGATTAAGCCTACTTAATTAATAATTAATAATTAATAATTAATAATCATCAATTATTAAATTAAAGGAATGGAGATAAAAGATGCTGATTCTCATTCCTCAGAGAGTC
>NZ_LIRE01000368.1 GCF_001402795.1 Pseudanabaena sp. 'Roaring Creek' | reverse complement strand
GTATAGCAGTAGCCAGTTATGTTAGGACAAAAACAAAGCCCAGAAGAGTGTTGCGGCGCGAAGCGCCGCAACACTCTTCTGGGCTTTATGTCTTAACTTATTTGGCTATAGTTATATAAGTTATTCTATTGGATTTGAAGCTGGTTGGGGAGGCATACTCCTTTGGGATGAGCTTTCCACAAACTATTTAGGATTGCTATAGTCTGAGAAAACAGTTTTTAAGGTATTTGTAAGGTATTTGTCATGCAGCAAGAACCAATTCCATCGACTGCAAATCAAGATTCATATCAAGAAGACATGGGGGAAAATGACTCGGATTTTTTGTTAACCTCCGAACAGGAGGCGGCGATGATGGCTACCTACGGATCGGGTACGGAGGATCATCGATTTGAGCTTCCAGATCCCGACGCTCCTCCAGTTGGGGATGCCACCGAGAAATCTTCACTAGCCAGCGATCGCGATCCTCAGAGTGGAGACAAGGCTAAGTCCGATAAAACCGCATTTCATAATAATTACGTGGGCTATATGGACTTGTTTGCGGACAAGCAGACGGTAATGAAGTATCTCGATGCCCATCAAGGTTGGTTTAGGCGTTGCGCTCATCCTTTTAAAGCCGATCCGATTGGTACAACGGGATATGCTATGGGGGTGGGGCAAGTGGGAGCCATGGGCTTTCAAGTCGATGCGAGGGTGGGGCTAGATTTATTGCCCCCCGATGAAAATTCAACCTATCGGATTGTGACTATCCCCATCCCCAACCAACCACCGCAGGGCTATGAGGTGGATTTTCAAGCGGAGATGCGTCTCGAGGAAAAAACCGTAGATTTACAGTCAGGATCGGGGGGAACGGCGATCATGACTAGCATTGAGTGGGACTTGAATATTGTCGTATCGCTGCAATTTCCGCCATTTATCCTGCGCTTGTCTCAGGATATTTTGCAAAAAACAGGGGATGGGGTGCTCGGTTTTGTGGTCAAACGGGTATCTAAGAGTCTGACAGCTAAGGTGCAAGACGACTTTCATAAGACCCATGCAATTAAGGTTCCGAAGCAGATTAAGCTGAGAAGATAGCCCTCTACGTTTAATCATGCTCTATACCTATGCGATTTTGCTTGCACCTGTTCCTGACATTAAACCTTTGGGAATTAAGGGGAAATCGATTCAATATTTGCCTTGCGATCGCTTGGTGGCGGCGATCGAGGCAGATGTGGATATTGAAGCCTTGAAATTGTTTCCCGAATCGGCGCTGATGCAGGCGATCGTGCTACACGATCGCCTAATTTGTGAATTATTTAGCGAACGCACCCTCTTACCTCTGCGTTTTGGGACTGCCTTTGTGTCGATCGAGGCTTTAGAAACTTATTTACGGACTGAATCTGCAAAATTACTGGCAAATTTACAAAAATTAGAGGGATATGCGGAGTTTTTAATTACGGGATCGGCGATCGCGCCCAAGGCGGAAGCAGCGAAACAACTCAAGGGCAAAGACTATCTCTTAGCTAAGCGATCGCAGTATCTACAACAGGAACAACGGCGATCGCAATTGCAACAGGAAGCCCTTGAGTATCTGCAAATCCTCAGCGCTAATTTAAGCCCTGAATCTAAAGCAGAATTTCAGCAGGTGGAGACGCAAGGCTCAGAAACCCTACGCGTTTATGCATTATTACCGCGATCGCAGGGCGAACCTATCCAAAAAGTATTGCAATCTTGGGAATCTCAGCATTCCCATTGGCAAATCGCTTGGAGTCAAGCTTTACCGCCCTATCATTTTTTGAACTAAAATTTGAACTAAAATTTGAACTAAAATTTGAAATAAGATTTGAACTAAGATCGGTGCAATAGTCGCGCTGTTAAACCGTCATGTCTTTTGCTACCACCGCCTCCCCCACCCATACGAATTTTCAGATTCGTCCTGATATCCTCGAGCTGCAACCTAGCCTCGTTCAATGGCGTAGGGACTTTCATCGCTTCCCCGAAATAGGGTTTCACGAACACCGTACATCTACGGCGATCGCTGAGAAGTTAACGGCTTGGGGCATTCCCCATCAAACGGAGATTGCAAAAACAGGTATTGTTGCGACAATTGTTGGTAAGAAGCAGGGACATCAAAAGGTGTTAGCCATCCGCGCCGATATGGATGCGCTCCCCATTCAAGAAGAAAATATCATCGGTTATAAATCCCAGATCGATAACATGATGCATGCCTGCGGTCACGACGGACATACGGCGATCGCGCTTGGGGTGGCAAAATATCTGTGGGAACGGGCGGATTTTAGCGGTACGGTGAAAATTATTTTTCAGCCTGCCGAGGAGGGACCTGGGGGCGCAAAACCGATGATTGAAGCGGGGGTACTCGAAAACCCCAAGGTTGATGCCTTGATTGGTTTGCATATTTGGAATAATTTGCCCCTCGGTACGGTTGGCGTGCGATCGGGAGCCTTGATGGCGGCGACGGAATACTTCCATTGCAAAATTATCGGACGGGGAGGACATGGAGCCTTGCCCCATCAAACCATTGATTCCATTTTAGTTGCGTCTCAAGTGGTAAATGCCATTCATGCGATCGTGTCGCGCAATGTGAGCCCTCTCGAATCCGCTGTGATTAGCATTGGGGAATTCCATGCGGGTTCCGCGACCAATGTTATTGCTGATTCTGCGCGGATTAGTGGCACGGTCAGGTTTTTTAACCCTGCCGTTGGCGCGAAACTAGCTTTGCGGTTGGAAGAGACGATCGCTGGAATTTGCGCGGCTCACGGGGCTTCCTACGAACTTAAATATACAAAGCTCTACCCTGCGGTAATTAACGATCGCGCGATCGCGGAATTAGTACGCTCCGTCGCCGAAACCGTAATCGAAACTCCCGCTGGCATCATTCCCGAATGTCAAACTATGGGGGGAGAAGATGTGTCTTTCTTTTTGGAAGCCGTCCCTGGATGCTATTTCTTTCTTGGTTCTGCTAATCCTGACAAGGGTTTAGCCTATCCCCACCATCATCCCCGATTTAACTTCGATGAGACGGTTTTGGCGACTGGGGTGGAGATATTTGCCCGTTGTGTGGAGAAATTTTTGGCTTAGTTCGGTTTTGCTTTGCTCTCAGTCGCTCATAATCAAGAGCGCCCTGCCCGCTACGCGGGCAGGGCGCTCTTGATTACAAGCTTTTCATGTCTAATATGATAAACACGCTTCAAGCCTTTCCAGCCAATACACATTAATTGATAGCGATCGCGCACGGTGTCAAAAATCAACTCACTCTGTATATCGTCTTGACTTTTAAAATGACTATGCTTTTCCAGAAGTTTTTGAATGTATAGACGGTAATTTTCTAGTTTATCCATTTGATTATCTCCTCAGCGATGGGTTCATAGACAATCAGCTTTAATTGATAGCGATCAAATGTAAAGCAATTGATTCGCAATTTCATCGGCTGTCAAAGTATCGAGAAGCATGGCAACCCTTTCGGCAATTTCATAGGGATTTCTCCGTTTTGCGATGATGATTCCTGCATGTGTCTGGTTGTTCAAGACATAACTCGTATGTAGTTTCTCAAAATCGAGTCGGTTGTGGGTTAGCATACAACGCCCCATTGATGCTGCAAATGCTAGTTGTTGGGGATCGAGTTCACCTAAGGTTCTTTGTTGTCTTGCTGTGGTTGCGTCTAATCCTCTAGCGATGAGTAGGGAGGCAACAAGAATATCCACATCTTCATCGATGTAAACTTGGGCGAAAATAGTCATCTTTGATTTAATCTTGCTTTGATAAGTGGATGCACTAGCTCATCGGGAACGTGGTTGCGTTCGATGTATTCGTTGATTTCTGCTTGGTTGTCTAGGTAAAAGCTAAGTGCGTCAAAGATTTGCGCGAGATTGAGATGTGGTAAGTGTAATGGAATTTCTTCTGGTCTAACTCCTAAGCGCCAGTTTTCAACGATCGCTCTAACGGGTGTTCTGGTTCCATCGATGATTGGTTCACCTGAGAGAATTTCAGGGTTACGGGTGACATGGCGGGAGATGGTTGCTGTTTTCATGATGATTTATTTTTTGATTTGAACTGTCATGAATATTCTTGAAAGTCTTCTAGGGGTTCATCAAAGTCATCGGGTAATGGCAAAACGAATGTATCTTTTAATATACCTACTCGATGTTTTTTAATGGGAGATGGGGCTTGATGATCGGCATAAAGTAGCTCGTCAACTCGTTCGGATAGGTTGGTTATGCCACTGTCGCCCATGCCTATACATTTGGGGCGTTGATCTTGTTCTACTTCCTGACGCAGGGCGAGATAGTGTTGATAGTCGTTTGCCCATTCGATAAATTCAATTTCATCTGATGTTTTTCCTTGGCAATATTGATGGAAAAATTCTTCAGAATCGAGTTTGTGTTGATTTTCGTAGAGGCTAAGTCTTTTGGCAACGGCGATGAGGGCATCGAGTGGGGATTGATAGGTAATGGTTTGGGGTAGACGTGTCATCGTTTATGTCCAGAATCGTTGAATGGGATAGGCATCGAAGGCAACATCTCGACTAATCACTGTGAGAGATCTGGTAATTGCTTGAGCGATCAACATTCGGTCAAATGGATCGCGGTGATGTAGTGGAAGATCTCGGATTTGGATGGTGTCGCTGAATGTGATGGGAAGCAATAGAATATCTGAGGCTTCAAGTTCTGTTTCAATAGCTTCGTATTCTTGTTGTAATGACAATTTACCGAGATTTAACTTGATGGCAATTTCCCAGAGACTCACGATGCTGAGATAGACAGTATCGGCTTCTTCGATGATATCTTTGAGATTGCTGGATAGTTGATCGCTATTTTCTGATAGCCAAATAAATGTATGGGTGTCTAGCAGATATTGGCTCATTCCATATATTCCTTAAAGTCTTCTAGTGGCTCGTCAAAGTCATCGGGCAATGGTAATACGAATGTCCCTTTTAAAATTCCAACGCGACGTTTTCTGGCTGGTGGTGCATTTTGGGTAATTTCTTTCGAGTGGTTATCGATGAGATATTTGGCATAGTGCAGAATTTCTCGTTTGAGTGGTTCTGGCATCTGGGCTATGGTTTGCAAGATTTCTGTATCTAGGGGTTGTGTAGTAGTTGTCATTGTCTAAGCTCCTGCATATAGCTATATTTTACTTCTTAGGTTTGGCTTCAAGTCCTGCTTTGAAGGCGGTAAGGAAAACTTCAACAAAATCATTTTTGGCGATTTTTTGATCGCTTTAAATACACTTGTTGCCTAAGCAACTCCATAGCCTGTATAGGGTCTTTTGTAGGGAGGATGTAAACCCAGCACAATGTCTTCTTTGGGAATACCAAATTCTAATAATTCTTGTCCTACGTCAATATCAGTTGTATTTTGCTGTAGCCAGATTTTTCCGTCTTTGATGTCAAAATGTAGAACAGTATGATAGACACGCTTCAAGCCTTTCCAGCCAATACGCATCAGTTGATAGCGATCGCGCACGGTGTCAAAAATCAACTCACTCTGTACATCGTCTTGACTTTTAAAATGACTATGTCTTTCCAGAAGATTTTGAATGTATAGACGGTAATTTTCTAGTTTATCCATTTGCGGTTATTGCAAATCAAGAATAGTTTTTAAAGCTTGGGCTAGTTGTTGAATATATGGTTCTTCTAATTGCCCGATCGCTTTGCGAATTCTAGTTTTATCAATCACTCGAATCTGTTCGCAGAGGATTACTGAGTCTTGAGAAAGACCACCGATGCCTTTGGGGACAAATACGTGAGAGGGCAAAAGTGCGCTACGAATTTTGGTTGTGAATGGGGCGATGATTGTATGGGGGCTGACTCGGTTGGCGCGATCGCTTTGGACAATAACGACAGGTCGGATGCCTGATTGTTCTGTGCCAATTACGGGATTGAGGTCACATAGGACGATATCGCCTCTGGTGACTGCTACCATTGGATTTCTCCGCGTACTAGTTTTTCTTCGTAGTCTTCTAGATTTTTGAGATAGTCGCTAAAGTCGGATTCGCTGATGGTTAGGGATTCGCTAAATTGCGTCCATTGCTGCCAGCGTTGGTTGTCCTGTTTGAGCATGAGAAAGTCAATAAAATCACTTACTTCCTGAGCGAGTTCGTTGGGAAGATGTTGGATTTTGGCGATCGCTAGGTCTTGTACTGTCATAAGTTTCACTTTTTGATACGGCTGATAGCTGGAATAGGGGTTTTACTTTTTAGGTTTGGCTTCAAGTCCTGCTTTGAAGGCGGTAAGGAAGACTTCAACAAAATCATTTTTGGCAATTTTTTTGATGGCTTCAAATGCGCCTGCTGTAAGTGCAGCAACTAGACGATCTTTAAGGGTTGGTTTGTTTTCTATCTCTTCCATTGCGGCGGCGGTGATGATTTCTTTGCCTGCTTCGCTGGTGGGATCGGAGATTTGAGGGACGATTCCTTGTAGGATTTCATCGAGTTCGTTGGCTAGTTGTTGGGTGTCGGGGTCGTCTGTGCCGTAGTAGTTGTTTTGTGTGCCGATGTTGTCGCCTGTAACGGTTTGATCGCCTGCGATGACTTGTCCTACGGGGGCGTTGAAGTTAAAGGTCATAGTTTTCTCACTGGGTAATGTTTAGTGGTTGGTTAGGATTCAGGTGCTGTCTTTTGGTTGTTTTGTGAGGCAATATTATCACCATGCACTGTTAGGTTTCCAGCAACTACTTGGTCTACTTTGTCGTTGAAGATGTAGGTGTTGCCTGTAGTGGGGTTGGGGTTATCTTCGGGGAGTAAGGGTGTTTGGGCTATGTCGTAGTTGTAGTATTTGCATCGGGCTTGGATGGCGGTGATGACTGAGATGGCTTGTTGGCTGGATTTTGTGGGGATGAGGGTGAGGAGATGGGGGAGTTGTTGGGTGAGGGTGGGTAAGTTGCGATCGGTTTTAGCAATCTTTTCTAATGCATCTGCTGCATTCTTTCGCACATCATCGTCAGAATCCTTGAGAGCGAGAATGAGAGGCTCAACGGCTTTGTCGCTGCCAATCTTTCCTAATGCATCTGCTGCATTCCTACGCACATCATCATTAGAATCCTTGAGAGCGAGAATGAGAAGCTCAAAGGCTTTGTAACTGCCAATTTTCACTAATGCTTCTGCCGCATTCCTTTGCTCATCATCCTTGTATTTGAGAATGAGAGGTTCAACGGCACTGTCAATCTTACCTAATAATGCCTCTAAATTCCTTCGTACATAATGATCAGAATTCTTGAGGGCGAGAATGAGAGGTTCAACAGCTTTGTCACTACCAATCTTGCCTAATGCCTCTGCTGCATT
>NZ_LIRE01000367.1 GCF_001402795.1 Pseudanabaena sp. 'Roaring Creek' | reverse complement strand
CTGAGCGAAGTCGAAGCTGTAGTTTTTATTTAAATTATCTATACTTATTTAGGCAAGAATTTAGACTGGAATTTAGGCAGGATCATTAAGGTAAGCGAGCATGATTAAATTTTATGATATTTAAATTTTATGATGTTTAATATTTTGCAGCATTCTTAATCATTACCCTCAAACATCTACCTAATCCCCATGCCCAAAGAGATAGATAAACAAGATAAAGCAGATACCAACATAAATAACGTCAATACTAGCGAAACCAGTCAAGATCGCCTCTCAAATTACCCAGAGAAACAAATCCCCTTAAATAATTCTCCAATAACTCCCACTAGTCAAAAATTTCGCATGGGCTTACTTATGGTTTTAGTTAGTGGCAGTTTATTAGTTTTTGGGCGATCGGTTATCGATAGCACCATCGGCAAACCCACTCCTTTTAAATTTCCCGAACAGATCGCTTTAGAACCATCGCAAACTAAATTAGAAGCTCAAGGAGATATTGTCGATCCCAAAGAGTTTTTTGGGCAGCCCAAATATTTATTTGGAAAGAAGTATAAGTATTCTGTAGATGGGATGCCTATAGATATTGATTTAAGATATGCAGTAGGCTCGGAAGGGGATCTCTACTACTACATTAAGGGCGTAACTAATATTGAGATTAGTGAAGAAGATTTACGCAAACAATCCATCCGCAAAGATCCGATCGGATTTTATGCAACTTTTACGAGGCAGGATCGGGTCTATCTTACGGCTTGCATTAATCCCCGTGGCATTTCTACGGTTACTAGCGAACAATTTAACGACAATGCTAGCTCTCGCGTCATGGATCGTGATATTTTAATTGGCTGGTTACTCGGACAAAAAGATCTGCGCGATCGCCGCTGTCTCTGGACTTTGATGTCCGCACCAATAACATCAGAAAGCGATCTCCATGCGACAGGTCAAAAATTAGAGAAAGTGTGGATTTCATGGTATGAATGGTGGAAACCTCGGTTTCCTCAACCTTAAATCAATTTTTCATTTCGACTTGCAAATCTTCGGCGTTTAAATAGAAAAAGCCGTTATTTACTTCAGTACTAATCGCAGCAAATTTAAACTAAATTTATGGTTTTCACTTTAAAAATATGAGTAATACCAATTCAAATTCTACTGAGGTAATTACTGCAAACTTACTTCGCTTCGCTGGCTATGGACTTTTACTGTTAGCATTTTCCAATTTCTTTGACGCAATCATTCCTCCTCAATTTGGCAAAGATGCGCCTTGGGAATTTAGTACGTTAGGCAAATTAGTTGGCACTTCTCCAGTGCCAATTATTGGTTTAATATTAATTTTCTACGGTGAATCAACGGCGCGATCGCCCTTTGGCAAAAAAATTCTGAAGTTTTTGTCATGGCTATCATTATTGCTCAGTATTATTTATGTGCTGATGCTACTAGTTGGGATTAGCGCAGCTATTCGCATTAACAATGACAATAATAATCAAGCTAGTTTCACGTTATCCCAGCAACTCGCTCAGTTTAATACGGCTAAGGAAAATTTAAAAAATACCAACGATACCAATTTACTGAGGGCGGCGGAATTTATCGAAAAGCGATCGCCCAATATTAAATTGAATAAATCCAATCCAGCAGAACTAAGGAAACAGCTCGAAACAGAGATCGGCAAAAACGAAGAGGCAATCAAAGCTAATATCGATACCAGTAGAGGTAGAGCGTTTCGCCAATTGATCAAACAAGCAATCAAATGGTACTTTGAAGCGATAGTTTCGGCGGTGGTTCTCTTCGGCATTTGGAGTCAAACTAAATGGGCGAGAACATCTATCCGTCGCAAGAAAAAATCGAAGACTTCCACGAGTCTTGGCGATATTGCAGGTACACCTACCCTCGATCTCGAATCCCCTAATTCCCAATCCAAGGATTCCCCATCGACTAGCACTGAAGAACAAAACTAATTCCCCAAAAAATGGGAGGTGGCACAAAGTGCCACCTCCCATTTTTTGGACAGTAAACCAAGAGGAGGAGGTTGGCGCAAAGCGCCAACCTCCTCCTCTTAGGCAATATCAATTAATGGGTAATAGGACTTCAAACTCCGTACCAATAGTTACATCGCCATTGTTATTAAGATAGGGCGATCGCAGAACAATTTTGCCTTGATGCTGCTGGGTAACAATTTGGTGACAAATAGCCAATCCCAGTCCTGTTCCCTTCCCTTGTCCCTTGGTGGTAAAGAAATTATCAAAAATGCGGGCTTGAATTTCCTTGGGAATACCCATGCCATTATCGGCGACTTTCACCGATATCCACTGACGATTGTCAATTTCGGCGATCGCTGTGGTCAAAATTAATACAGGTTGCCAAGTTTCCGCTGTCTCGGTCAAGACATTACTACGATCGCTAGATAGGCTGTCCTCTTTGAGGAGAGTCTTGGCTCGCTGCTCGATCAGATCTGGCTTGGATTGTAGCTCCATTAAGGCATCAAGGGAGTTACTAATCAAATTCATAAACACTTGAATGATGCGATCGTTAAACCCATTAATTTCAGGAAGTTCGATATAATTTTTAACGATCTGAACGCTTCTAATCCTCCCGCTGAGAATTGTTAAACTACTTTCTACGCATTCAATCAAGTCAATGGATGCGGGATCGGATTGATCTTCCATATGCGAAAGGCTTTGTAAGGTATCAACCAATCGGCGTAAATATCTCGAACCAGACTGAATACTCCGCACTACTTGGGGTAAATCGGAACGAATAAAATCCCAATCAATATCTTCAAGGATATCGCTGACAGTCTTAGCAGATGTTCCGTATTCCTTTTCATAAGCCCTTAAAACCTTCATGACCCCTTCGATGTAGGTCAAAAGGCACTCAGTATTCCCATAAATTGCGGATACTGGATTACGAATATCATGGGATACTTCCGCCACGATTTGCCCCAGACTAGCCATTTTTTCTGTTTGAAACATACTAGTCTGAGTTTGTTCGCGCAGTAGCTTTGTCGCTAATTCATGGATATAGGACTGAGACTGCAAGAGATCGTGGATATCTAGTACTGAAAAAACATCTCCATCCAAATGAACAACTACAGGCTCGTAAATATCATCGCTGACGCGGGCGAGAGCCATTTGGGATGCCAAGACAATCGGCGTACTACCATTCAATTTTAAAATTTCAGATTGAGCTTGCTCGTAAAGAACCTTTAATGGTCTTTTGGTAAATAATTCTAGGGCATAGGGACGGCTCAGACATTCTAAAAATCTGCGTCGAGATAACATACCGACATAGTTATCACCATCGTAAATTATCAATGCAGGCAAGCGGGGATCGTCCTTAAATAATTGCTGAGCAAATGCTCCTGTTTGAGACAGATCGACTTTAGTATTGTACAAACTTAATTCAGCAATAGTTGAATCTAGGGCTATTTGCTGTTTTGCATTGGCTACTTCGATGCTGGATTCAGCTACAGTAGGTTCATTTGCCATGACCATCAAGGGGATCATCGCCATCTTGCGAGCTAACTCTTGCGTAGCTGTTTGGCGAATATTTTTTCCTTGAATAGAACCGCGATCGGGCTTATTCTGCTGTAACTTGAGATTATTGATAACGTTATTTAGAGCTTCAGGTTTAACGGAGATCGCTAAAGCTTGGGCGGCAGATTCAAAAGCAGAAATTAAATTATCTAGAGATATTTTCGGCAAGAGATCGACGGCTCCACGACGGGTCGCCCAGCGCTTTTCCACCTCTTTGATTTGGCTTTGACGGGGATTGACTAACAGAACATTTACTTGAGGGGCGTTCTCTGCACACCATTTACATAGTTCCGTAGCCAATAAAGATGTTCCCCCACCATACCTTATGCCAATATCAGCAACAATCAAGTCGGGTAATGTCTGATTTGAACTAAGCTTTTGACCGAGAATTTTAAGTAGATCTTCAGTTTCAGGTGCTGCCCATACTTCGAGTTGATGTGAAGACAACGCATTGTGCCACATCAAAGATTGTTCTTCAGATAGCTGAGCCAACAAAACAGATTTGACCACACAGCCCCCAAAAATAAAAGATGACAATTGTACATTATCGGATGGCGATCTAATGGTGCAAGCAAGAACAGATAACCTACTGTTAACCTAAATTTAATTTATAGATATTGCGTTTCCCAGCCTAGTGGAGCGTGGAGCGATCCTGCCGCTAAAGGCGGGGGGATTACTTGGGATTACGATAAACTAGAAAAAACGCTTAGGATTTTTTTCATGACACGGATCTGTATTCTTGGTGGTGGTTTTGGCGGTTTGTATACTGCACTTAATCTATCTCGCCTGCCTTGGGCAGTCATGCCTGAAATTATCCTTGTGGATAAAAGCGATCGCTTTCTCTTTACGCCATTTCTCTACGAACTGGTAACCAAGGAAATGCAGGAGTGGGAAATCGCCCCCACATTTGCCGAATTGCTTGCCAATACGGGCATTCAATTTGTCCAAGGGCTAGTGACAAATATCGCTATTGAGTCTAAGCAAGTAGAAGTAAATGTCGGTCAACCCATTATTTTAGATTACGATCGCCTCTTGCTCGCGATCGGCGGTGAAACACCGATGAACTTAGTGGATGGTGCGCAGGAATATGCGATTCCCTTTCGGAACTTGAAGGACTTTTATCGTCTGAATAGCAAATTAGAACTATTAGAAGCATCTAATCGAGAAAAAATTCGCGTTTGTATTGCAGGTGGAGGCAGCAGTGGCGTAGAGCTTGCCTGTAAAATCGCCGATCGCCTCAAGGATCGCGGTCGCGTTCGCCTCGTTGATCGTAATAGCCAAATTTTAAGTAACTCGACCCAATCAACCCGTCAAATTGCCGAACTTGCCCTCTCCCAACGAGGGGTATGGACTGATCTAAATACCCGCGTCTCGCAGGTGGGGGAGGAGGAAGTTACCCTCGACTATACCAATGGTAGCGACACCCTGCCCGTTGATATCGTGCTGTGGACGGTTGGTAGCACTTTCTCGAAGATGCTGCGAGATTTACCAGTTGAGCATAAACAGGGAGCGATCGCCACGGAAGCGACCCTACAGGTCAAAGGCTATCCCTATGTATTTGCGATCGGTGACTTAGCGAGCTGTGTGGACGCACAAGATCGCCTCGTCCCCGCTACAGCTCAGGTAGCCTTTCAACAGTCTCAATATTGCGCTTGGAATATCTGGGCAAGCCTTAACCAAAAATCCCTCATTCCTTTTAGCTATATTCCCCTCGGTGAATTCATCAGCTTAGGTATTGATGGCGCAACAGCCTCGATTTTTGGGAAGTTCAGTATTGATGGCTTACCCGCCCAAGCCATGCGCCGCATTGCCTATTTACTGAGAATGCCAACCTTGGAGCATCAATGGAAAATTGGGACGCATTGGCTGACAAAGCCTTTGATCGAACTCTTGAGAAAATCCGCAGCAAGTAGCTAGGCGCAATTCAAGGATTAATTTTGATCAATTTTAAAATTGAAGTCTTCAGATTATGTAGGGCTTGTGAGTCTTCTGGGGGAAGTTGTGGGGCTTCATTCTGAGCATCGGTCGGTTCGGGCGATCGCTCTTCAGACTTTTGATCGAGGCGATCGCATAACTTCTCTAGCTGGGACAGCAGCGTTACAGGCGCATGGGGCGCGACCAAGTCAAGATTGGGGTGGCTGGGCAAGTCATCACAGGGACAACAAACAGGTACTCTCGCTCCCATGCCTATGGTGGGCACAAGTAGGCTGCAACGAGCGCAGGCAACTATCTCCCACTGATTGTCGAGTAAGTCATGAATCGTTTGGTTAGTACCGCTCAAATACGCATCTTGAGCTTTAACAGTACTGATCATGTCCCAAAGCTGATTAAATTCGGGCGAATAGTTTTCCCCTTGCAAAATCTTGTAAATACTAATTTCCTTGTTTTGAGATGACAGAATGACAGTTTTGCCCATCTGCATCCACTGAGCAAGATAATTTTTAACTAAGGTTCGTGATGCCATAAGTTTAGAACCTTGGGTGAACAACTAAAAAATTTCATTTGAAAATTCATTGTACGGATGATTTTTCACCTGTCTTAAAACTAATATAGTGTGAGAGCTTCATCGATCGTCTGCATAAATCTTATAATTTGTAATTTAATTCTGCGCGTAGGTCCTTAGTATGCTCGATACCTTTTCTGCTCCTACATCACAATCCTTGTCTACTACAGCCGAGCCATCGGTACAAATCCGCAACCTTAACTTCCATTATGGCGAAGGGGATTTATTTAAACAGGTCTTATTCGATATCAATTTAGAGATCTATCCAGGACAAATTGTGATCCTAACGGGACCATCTGGATCGGGGAAGACCACACTTTTAACATTGATCGGCGCTTTACGCACCATTCAAGATGGGAGCTTGCAGGTTTTGGGACAAGAGCTTAAAGGGTTAGGCCCGAAAAAATTAGTACAGGTTCGCAAAAATATTGGTTTTATCTTTCAAGCCCATAATCTTTTTTATTCGTTGACTGCTAGACAAAACGTGATGATGTCAACGGATTTATTTCCCCATGTGGGAGGAGATGCGATCGCCTCCCATAGAGCCGCCGATATTTTGACCCAAGTCGGTCTCGGAGAGAGAATTGACTATAAACCCCATGCGCTTTCGGGCGGACAAAAACAACGGGTAGCGATCGCTCGCGCCCTCGTCAATCGTCCAAATTTAATCCTTGCCGACGAACCAACCGCTGCCCTTGATAAAAAATCTGGACGCGATGTGGTGACTTTGATGCAAAAAATGGCAAAGGAGGAAAATATCACTATCTTAATGGTGACCCATGATAATCGGATTCTTGACGTGGCCGATCGCATTATCAACTTAGTTGATGGCAACTTAGAATCCGACAATGTGATAAATAATGATTCTGTGGCTTCTAGCGCAGCAGGCACGGATTCACGCACATTTATGTTGTAATGACATGCGATCGTTGCGCTATGCTTGACCATCATCTGAATATTAAACTCTTTAGGCGCAAGGCGCTACATTGCAATCAAACATGGTGACTCTATCCCCTACGCCGACTTTCTTGGAAGGATATTGGCAAGACTGCTTTAGCTTAGAAAAGCATTTGCAGGAGTTTTTAAAACTAGATGCAGAGACAATTACCGAAAAGCTCCAAAATTGTCGCTATGATTTAGCAAATTTAGGAAATACCGATTTTGATTGGGAAGAAGCAGCCGCTTTTTACAAAGACAAAGTTGGCGAAATGTATCTATTCAAATTAGGCACTTGGCACCTTGAAAGCCAAGACTACATTGGTGGAACGCTCAAATTGATTGCCGATCAAGCAAAGGGAAGGGTGCTTGATTTTGGTGGTGGCATTGGTACTCATGCGATCGGCGCAGCCATGTGTCCCCATGTTGATGAAGTCATCTATTGCGACATCAATCCCATTAATCGTGGCTTTGTAGAGCATCGAACGCAACAATTAGGGCTAAGCCACAAAATATCTTTTCGTTCGGAAATTCCGTGGGAAGACTCCCTAGAAGGCTATTTTGATACAGTCTTATGTTTTGATGTGTTAGAACATTTACCCGATCCAAGCCATCAATTGATGCAGTTTCACAAGATGCTCTCTCCACTGGGCAAAATTATTGTTAACTGGTATTTCTTTAAGGGGTTTGAAAACGAGCATCCCATTCACCTTGACGATCCAGAAACGGTAGATACTTTTTTCCGCACCTTGCAAACTAACTTTCTTGAGGTGTTTCAACCCCATTTGATTACCGCCAGATGTTACCGCAAGGTTTAATACCAAAACTAAAAATGGCTGAGCCATTTTTAGTTTTGGTATTAAACCCTTACTAGGTTTGGGCATTCTATAGCTGCTACCCAGTGTAGGACATAATACCAATTCCCAAAATGGCGTTGCCATTTTGGGAATTTCAAAACTTTACTGGGTTTTGTTTTTAATTCACAAAAGTGTAACAACACTTTTGTGAATTGGTATAAGACCCTAAGAATTGAATGGCGGCGCAAAGCGCCGCCACTCAATTCTTAGGGTCTTGATTTTTCCTAAGTCAAGTGACTGTAGCTATACATAAATCCCAATTAGAGAATGGCGGCGCTTTGCGCCGTCATTCTCTAATTACAAGGTATCAACCATTCTTTGCAATTTGCGACCAACTTCTTCAACGGTGTAAAAGAAAGTAAAGAATCGCAAAAGCTCGTCGGTGGTAGAGGTCATCTCTCTAATTATTTGTAATTGTTGCAAATTATCGGTTGTTTCTGTTAGAACACTTTCCAATGCGATTACCGATACATCGGTTTGATGAGTCTTAACTGCCTTGGCGAGGTTATTGAATATAGCTGAACTCTCTCTCGCTAGTTGCTGCATACTTAGGGTGAGTTCTTGCCAAATGGGATGGGGTTGACGGACTAAGACTATATGCTCCATAGTGAGGACATGCTCCCAAACCCTCCGCAGCAGAAACTCCCAAGCAGGATCGATATGTAAAAGCTCGTTTTGATGGGCTTGTTTTACCTCTTTCCACAATTCTCGAATTTTGAGAAGCAAGTCAATTATTTCGATCTTGTATTCGTTAGCAACAGTGCGATCGTAGGTTCCTGTTTGATAGCAACTCATAACTAACTGATAAAATTGCTCGAGCTTGATCAGGGCTTTAGAAAGATAGCGCCTTAGTTCTTGAGCGGCGTGAGAAGGCATTAACCACTGATTGACCAAGAGGGCTATGCCAATCCCTATAAAAGTTTCTAAGAATCGCTCTAATGCATAAAGCCAAGGGGAGCGATCGTGATTCAACAATACGATCGCGGAAACATAGGCAGCTAATTTTGCTGCTTCGTTTAGCTTCCAATAGGAGCAGAAAAACATCGCGGTAAAGATACTTGCTCCTAGCGAATAGGGATTTGCCCCGCAGGAAATTGTAAATAGAATTCCGATAATTACGCCGATAAAAGTTCCGATAATTCTCTGGATGCCTAGTTTTAAGGTGCTGCCAGAGGTAGAACTCATCACAATAATTGCGGCAATCACAGCATAGAAAGGATATTCTAATTGCAACCATTCAGCCAATATAAAAGAGAGTGTTGCCGCCACTGCAATTTTAAAAGATGTCTTTGCAAATAAAGACGTTTCTGATATTGAATGGGGAAAAATTCGGTGAAGCAATGATAGCATCGGTATGATTTATAACGGTAGTCAGTTATGTTAGGAAAATCCCAAAACCCATGCTTAGAATTGCGGTGCGAAGCACCGCAATTCTAAGCATGGGTTTTGCATCTTAATTTGCGATTTTATCGTTTATATTCATGAAGTTGTAGTCCTAAAAAGGAAAGGATTTATATGGTAAGGATGGGCGACGCGAAGCGTCGCCCATCCTTACCTATTTAGCACTAGCCATGAAGTTATTATTTGTATGCGGGAAAAATAGATTACGCAGTCCCACTGCCGAAGCAATATTTGCCGATTATGAGGGGCTGGATGTAGATTCCGCAGGGGTAGATCGAGAAGCGGACATACCTTTAAGTGGCGAGGCAATT
>NZ_LIRE01000366.1 GCF_001402795.1 Pseudanabaena sp. 'Roaring Creek' | reverse complement strand
TTTATATCGTCAGAAATATTTTTTTCTTTTGAGTTTCATTGACTTTTATGTAGTGATGAAAATCCTATGGGAAGATATTAAAAGTTTGTATCCTCCATCACAGACATCGATCATTTTCATGTAAATTTAAGTCATCAAGTAAATTCCTGACTTTAAATTTCAATAAAATTACGCAAAAACCTACAAAGAGAGTTTGGTTATGTTGCACTCACTTTACTATTCCATCAGCGCTATCCAAGACGAAGCAAGACATTTACTCGAAAGCGGACGACTCACTCGCAGTCAACCAATTCATGCTCTCTGTCGCTTCTTTCGCGATCGCGAATGGTGTCAAATCGAACGAGAATTAGAAGATAACCAGTACCTATTACGCGATCGTATTTGCGATCTAGTTAGCCAAGAATGCTGGCAAAGTGATTAAATACTTATCAAAATCACCCTAAAGTCTCTATCAAAATTCTCTATAAGTAGTTGGGCACAATTAAATATAAAACCCAAAACCTGTGACTTGCGCTCAGCACAAGTCACAGGTTTTGTCTCTAATTTTTAATTACGCACAGCTACTTAGAAAATTAGGAGAGCAAAATCAGAGGGGACTTGGCACTCTCTTATTTTGTCCCCAGCAAACACTAGTCTTTAACAACATAAAAGTTATACAATTTGACAATAGTTAGCCTTATGGTTAGCCATGTAAGCATCAATGGAGGTAATTCAAACCATTGGCGAGTCAGCAAGAGCAAAAAGTGAGTCAAGGCATTAACCTAATTAATCGCCTGAAAAAATTTGTTGACCAATCTGCTAATATGCTGAACTTAGACGAAGATGTGGCAATAGATAGGGGCATGACTCAAATTATTAAGTCGGCGGTAATGGTAATTGGTGGTGGAGAGGATAAAGTCCAAGACCGCAAGATTCTCAAAGCCTTTGTAGAAAACTCAGGTGGCTCCCAAGCACGCATCGCGATCATTCCTTGCGCTTCAAGAGAACCTGATATTATTGGACGAATTTATCATGACATTTTCACTGAACTTGGTGCAAGTGCGGTGGAAGTATTGGATATACGCGAACGTCCTCACGATGACTATCCTGAAGCCGAAGCTCTAGTAGATCGGTTTACGGGAATTTTTATGACTGGTGGCGATCAACTCCGCCTTTGTGGGTTAATCGCTGATACTCCCTTTGCAATCACGATCGCCAAACGGATCGACGAAAAGCGTCTCGTACTGGCTGGTACTAGCGCAGGAGCCGCAGCAATGGGCTATCACATGATTTCAGGTGGCAGCAGTGGCGAATCCCCCCATAAAGAACTGGTCAACATGAGTACGGGCTTGAATATTTTGCCCGAAATCATCGTGGATCAGCACTTTCACAACCGTAACCGCATGGCACGACTGATGACAGCGATCGCCGCGCATCCAGATAAAATTGGCATAGGCATTGATGAAGATACGGTTGCCATTTTTGAACCAAACAATACCATGCGAGTTTTAGGGCGCGGCACTGTCACCGTAGTCGATCCTGGCGAAGTCTCTTATAGTAACCAGCTATGGGTAAGCGGCTCTGCTCCTTTGACAATTCATAACCTACGGGTACATATTCTTGCTGCTGGTTGCAAATATCACCTGCTCAAGCGCATTCCCATTAGCCCATCGGTATAGCCAATCCCTTAATGTGAGTCCTATTTCCCCAAAAAGTAGGGACAAATTGTCCCTACTTTTTTAACGTCAGTTTGGTTTAATACCAAAACACAAAATGGCTACGCCATTTTGTGTTTTGAAAACCCTTACTGGGTTTAGTTTTTAATTCACAAAAGTGTTGCCACACTTTCGTGAATTGGTATAAGCTGGTAAATTTTAAAATCCCCAAAGTAAAAGCCTTGCGTAGCAAGGCTTTTACTTTGGGGATTTTAAAATTATCTCGAACTTACGTTAATTTTTATTTAGTCCAATCTTGGGTTGGTAGATCGCTCGGATCAATAGGAGTATCAACGATTGATTTCAATCCTTCTAAGGTCGAAGGTAGCGATCGCGGATCCATAAACATCACCTTGCTACTGCCACTAGAACCAACAGTTGTAGCCATAGTCAGATAACTTTGCGCTAACAAAAATTGTAAAGCCTCATTGGCTTGGGGATGCCCCTTCATAGATTGCAACAAAACCTGCATCGCTTGAGCCGTCCCCTGAGCCTTTAATACCTGCTCCTGTCGCTCCGCTTCCGCTCGCAAAATCCTTGATTGTTTCTGTCCTTCAGCTTCGAGAATCGCCGCCTTCTGAGAAGCTTCAGCATTAAGCAGTTGGGAGTCTGCTAAGCCCCTAGCTTTGTTAATTGCTGCTTCGCGATCGCCTTCCGAAGTAAGAATGGCAGCGCGTTTTTTACGCTCGGCAGTCATTTGCAGTTCCATCGACTCCTGCACCGCCTTGGCAGGTAAGATATCGCGCAACTCTACCCGCGTTACCTTCACACCCCAAGGTTCGGTGGCATCATCGAGATCACGCAGGAGCAGTTCGTTGATTTTATTTCTCGCCGTAAAGGTTTCATCCAGTTCCAAGCTGCCCAACTCAGAGCGGATCTGGGTCAAAACAATGTTAATAATCGCTTGGCGGAGGTTTTCTACGCGGTAATAGGCTTTTTCCATATCAACAACTCGCCAATAGACCACGGCATCGGCGGTAATCGGCACATTGTCACGAGTGATGCATTGTTGGGCGGGAATATCTAATACTTGTTCTTTGATTGAGCCTTTGTAGCTTACGGTATCAATAAAAGGCAGAATAAAGTGGGGGCCAGCAGGAAGCTTGCGTTTATATTTCCCGAAGGATGCAACTAGGGCTTCTTCGCCTTGGTTGACGATTTTAAAAGATGCACCTCCCATCCCAAAAAATACACCCGCACCAATTACAAAACTCCATAAGTCCATAATGTTTTTCCATTGTTGGTCGAACTCACGTTAATGATAGCTTGATTGATCTTCAGATGTAGATTAAGTGTTCCTTCTAAAGTTGAACAGACTCAAGAGCGGGAGTAACAGTTGGTGTCATAGTTCAAACAATGCGATCGCACTGGCAGCAGGGGACTTTTAAAGATATTTTTTAATTATAGCGATCGCAGCAAATATACTTAGCCTTGATGCGATGTCTTGATGCGATCGCGGGAAATGTTAATCTATTAATATAAATTTACAATTTATCAAACCTTGTTTTTGATAGCTAATTCCTGATGGCTAAATGTGTAATTAATCGCCGCGCTGAGTTTTCTGCTAGTCATCGTTACTGGCTGCCTGAAATCCCCCCAGAGGAGAATCTTGCTAAGTTCGGTGCATGTACTAATTTTCCACCCCACGGTCACAACTATGTCATGTATGTGGGCATGGTAGGAGAGATCGACCACACTGGCATGGTACTAAATCTCTCAGATGTCAAGCACACGATCGCCCGTGAAGTGACAACCCAATTAAATTTCTCCTATCTCAATCAAGCATGGGAAGAATTTCAAGAAACGCTCCCCACCACCGAAAATATTGCCCGTGTAATTTGGCAGCGTTTAGAAGCGCACCTACCATTGGTCAATATTCGCTTATACGAACATCCCGAACTCTGGGCTGATTATCAAGGTAATAATATGCAAGCACATTTAACAATTAGCACTCACTTTTCCGCTGCCCATCGCCTCGCTCTCGACACATTATCCCTAGAAGAAAATACATCAATCTATGGCAAGTGCGCTCGGGTTAACGGTCATGGACATAACTATCATTTAGAAGTAGCCATTGTTGGTGACATCGATCCTCGTACTGGCATGATTGCTGACCTATCCGCCTTTCAAAATGCCATCGATAAATATGTCCTCGAACCGATGGATCATACCTTTCTCAATAAAGATATTCCCTATTTTTCGGAAGTCGTTCCTACTGCCGAAAATATTGCTGTCTATATCCAAAAGTTGCTAACCAAACCAATTCACGAGATTGGTGCAAAACTCCATAGCATTAAACTAATTGAGAGTCCTAATAACTCCTGTGAAGTTTATGGAGAATACCAACTCTCCGACATTGAGCATTCCTTAGAAGAAGTCTTGGCTAAGGCTTCTTAATTTTAGGACTTACGCATTGGATAGGTGTGGCGCGGGCAAAGCCCGCGCCACACCTATCCAATATCCAGTAAACTCCTTAGCTTTGCGTAAGTCCTAAATTTCTAAAGATTAATTTCTAAACCGAAGATGAGCCAAGCTGTGCCTTGGCTTATCTTCGGCAAAAAATTTTTACAAATATCAATCATGTCCGCAGCAAAACAGCATCACCAGCAACCCACGGCAAAGGATGCAGTTCTTGGCGGTCAGATAACACCACCATTGGGAGGAGTTGTATTAGGAGGAATTGCAGGAGTCAAGCAAAGGTTCCATAGTCCTGCGATCGCCTCTAGAATAGCCTCCCTGCGCGAAGCTCTCAAGCATGGGGAAGCGGGATTAAACTTAGTTTTACAAGGCTTACAGGATCATTCGCTCTCCGTCCAACGTACCGCGCTCCTATTGCTTTGGCGCAGACCCGAACCCCATGTCCGTCAAGCCTTAGCCGACTACAGCCAATATCATTTATTCGATATCGTCGATACGCTCCAAGGTCATGCCTCAGCGATAGTTTCCCTTGCCCTGTCAGCCAATGGCAGGATTTTATATAGCGCTGGGGCGGATTTCAGTATTAAAGTTTGGGACTTAGGAACAGATAGAAATCCGCATAAACTGATTGGTTCCATTCGCGGACATAATCATAGGATTACCTCCATTGCCCTGAGTGCTAACGGTCGTCTGTTAGCTAGCGGTAGCCGCGATAAAACGATTAAACTCTGGGATGCACGCTCTGGGAAAGAGCTATTAACCCTAACGGGGCATATCGGCTATGTTAATTCTGTAGCAATTACTCCCGATGGAAAGACCCTAGTGACGGGTAGCCAAGACACCACGATTAAGCTGTGGGATATTAAAACGGGAACCAAAATTCGCACTCTGCGCGGTCATACTAGTCTTGTGGATTCCGTCGCCCTAAGCCCTGATGGCAAAGCGATCGCTAGTTGCAGTTGGGATACTACGATTCGAGTATGGGACTTAGTTTCAGGGAAGCAACGTTGGGAATTTATCGGACATTCGGCAAGGGTGCTCTCCTTTGCCATCAGTCCCGATGGTCGCACCCTCGTCAGTGGTAGTCTCGATACGCGCATCAAGGTCTGGGACTTGCAAACGGGTAAAGCCATCCGAACATTAGAAGGACATTGGGGCTGGGTCAAGTCACTGATTGTCAGTAGGGATGGCAAAACTCTAATCAGCGCTAGCTATAAAGAAATTCGTGTGTGGAACTTAGAAACGGGAGAACCCATTCAAGTGCTCACGGGACATATCAATCTCATTAATGCGATCGCCCTCAGTCGTGACGGACAAACCTTAGTTAGTGGCGGCGAAGATAGCAATATTCATATCTGGAGAGTTCCCTAATCATACCAAAGCACAAAATGGCTACGCCATTTTGTGCTTTGGTATGATTAGGGCATTGAGAAAGGGTTTGCTACGCAAACCCTTTCTCAATGCCCAAAAGTAAAAGCCTTGCTACGCAAGGCTTTTGCTTTTGGGCTTTTAAAATTTGCTAGCTTAACCCGAACTGACGTTAATCAGAGAGTGTCGTACTTTGTACAACACTCTTTGCAGAAGTAGAAGTTTAACTAAGCAGCAACACCTTTAAGTTGCTTTTTGCGTCTAGTTGCACGCCAGCCACCAAATGCACCTGCCAGAAAAATACCAGCGATCGCAGGAGGAACGGGAACTGGTCTTACAGAAACCAAATCGTTGCTACATTCAAATCCTAGGGTTGCCAAAAACTGCTGACCTTGATATTGACTAGGGAGTGTAAACTTAAATCCAAAAGTATTGGGGTTAGCACTGGCTTGGTAGATCGTGCTGGGAAACCCAATGGCAGTAAGATCTGACTGCGTCAGATAGCTGAGGTTACCTCCCGCAAATAGATTCCCCGTAGCAATTTCAAGGGGAAGAGAAGATCCATTATTAATATAGGGAGCAAAATAGGAATCATTGGCGGCTAGATCGCCAGCGGTGGAATTGCCCGCAGCATTGGTATAAGCGTTATAGCTGGAATAGCCATAGTTACTTGCGGCAACACTTTGACCAGTAACACCCGTATAAACACCAACGGTATTAGCACCAAAGTCATTGTTTGGAGCAAACCTCACGCCAACCAACGAACCTTGAGCAGTACTGAAGTTATTCCCAGCCTTTCCATAATTAAAATCTAGAAAAAGAGAGCCGAAGCCGATATTTGTGTTGTTGTAATTAACTCCATATAGAGAATTACTGGAGTTAATTCCTACATAAACATCATTACCTACAACTTTGTAGCCCATGCCATAGATATCCCAACGGCTGTCTGCATTAAATCCCCCCGATCCAGAACCATCATAGGAGTAGTCATCACGGGCATAATTCCAGCCATTGACGATCGTTCCTGCCTGTGCTGGCAGACTGGTGGCGATCGCACCCAAAGAGATTGCTACGACTGAGAGTACCTTTGACAAAACCGACTTATTCATTTCCCTTCCCTAAAACCTGACTAAAACAAAAATATTTCTAATGACGAAGCAAGACTTGTTGGTTAATGCTTTGTTATTTCCTATATTTAGGTTTCTAGATGGTTTTGTCATCTGGGTAAAGTTAGCAAAAAGTTATTTTCGATACTTTTCACTGGTTATCGAATAGTTATATCAGTATAAAGTCTTACTAAATAAAGATTATCTCCCTGTTTTTATCCGCGTAATTTCTGAATCTGTCGTTCGCTCTGTTGCGCCCAAGGAATGTTTTTTTGCTGATTAAAATAAGCCTGCGCTTGAATAAAAGATTGCATCGCATCCTGTTTTTGCCCCGCCTTTACCTGTGCGACCCCAAGGGTATAAAAGGCTTCGGCGTAGTCTTTACGAAACTGCAAAGCATTCCGCAACTGTCCGATCGCATTTTCCGTTTGTCCTTGAATTAATAAAGCGGCTCCTAAATTGTAATAAGCCTCAGCATATTCAGGATTCAATTGCAAAGCCTTGGCATAATAGGCGATCGCTTTGGAGATATTGCCCTGAGTTTGAATTAATAGTCCTAGGTTATAGATCGTTTCAGGGGCTTGGGGATTGAGTTTAAGAGCTTGATTGAGATTCGCGATCGCCCCATTAATATCCTTTTTTTCCTTCAAGGCTAAACCGAGATTATAATAAGCCACCGATAGTTTCGGATCGAGGCTAATCGCCCTTTGTAAGCTAGGAATGGCACGATTGGCATCCCCTGACTGTAACAAGGCTGCGCCCAGATTACTGTAGGCGATCGCAAACTTAGGATCGAGTCTAGTGGCGCGTTGAAAAGAATGAATGGCTTCCTTTAATTTGCCAGCCTGTGCGTAGGCTAAGCCCAGATTGTAATGCGCTACTGTTAGTTCGGGATTTTTCTGAATCGCCGCCCGAAATATAACAATCGCTCCCTCTAAATTACCTAAACGCACATAGGCGTTACCCCTTTCCAAAAGCTGATCGGCCGTTTCATTGGGCGGTACGACGATTTCCTGCTGCACTTGAACTTTTTGCGGTGGCTTAGGACGCAGTTGAGCGATCGCCCCCTCAGCACCACAGATCATAATCACTAAGACCGATGCGAAAACTCCCAAAACTGGTTTCATAATCTTTTCTGGTCTGAATTCTTCATAAAGAATGTTAAATTGAGAAGGCTAAATTGAGTAAGAAATTAGCGATCGTCGTCAAGCCTTGAGCTTCAAAAATAAGCTTTACAAACACAAGCCCTGTAAACATGATTCTCGTTATCGACAATTACGACAGCTTTACCTATAACCTCGTGCAGTACCTTGGAGAATTATTACCCGAATTCCCTGCATTGGGCGAAATTATGGTTAAAAGAAATGACGAAATAACCATCGCCGAAGTCAAACAACTTCAACCCGCAGGAGTCGTAATCTCACCAGGTCCTGGTCGCCCCGAAGAAGCGGGTGTATCTTTAGATATTATTCGTGACATGGCTGCCCATACTCCCATATTAGGGGTATGTCTCGGGCATCAAAGCATGGGATTAATGTATGGAGGAAAGGTCGTCTCGGCTCCCTACTTAATGCATGGCAAGACATCCCAAATTTATCATACGGGAGTCGGTATTTTGGCAGGACTAGCCAACCCATTTACCGCCACTCGTTACCATAGTCTCGTTATCGATCGCCAAAATTGCCCCGATGTCCTTGAGGTTACAGCATGGACTGAAGATGACATAATCATGGGAGTCCGACACAAACAATATCCCCATGTCCAAGGCGTACAATTCCATCCTGAAAGCATCTTGACCGAGATAGGCAAAGACTTATTGAGAAACTTCTTAAAAGGATTGAGCGTCATAACCTGATATTTAAGGTAGGTGGCGCTTTATGCTGCCTACCTTAAATACTGGGCTTTATAAATACTGGGCTTAAGTACCTGATAGTTTCGACTACATATCGCTTTGGGAAAATCCGCACATTTCAAGCACATTTCAAAATACTTACTGAACTAAACAACATGCGCCGCAGACAAATTCTTCGACTCGCCCAAGGTGGACTGATCTCAGCATTTACCGCAGGAATTATTGCTGACGCTGCCAATTCTCAAGCAAATTCAACCCTAAGCCTTCAGTGGTTGGGGCATCTATCATTTTTAATTTCAGGAGATAACGTTAGTTTTTTAACCCATCCATTTCGTCCCGTCGGTTGTACTGCGAAGCTGACCTCTCCCACTGCCAAATCTGACTATATTTTGATTAGTTCGCGCTTACTTGACGAAGGATATTTAGAAAATCTCCCCAATGACAAGCGAGTTTTGTCTGAACCAGGCTCTTACAATCTTAAAGGCATCAATCTTCAGGGAATTACGATGGATCACGATCGCCTTGGGGGGCGTAGATTTGGACGCAATGTGGCATGGCGCTGGAAGCAATCGGGCATCTTTATATTGCATCTAGGTAGCGCCGCCGCTCCCATTAGTGCTTCTCAGCGAATTCTCATGGGTCGTCCTGACGTTTTGATTTTGCCCATAGGTGGCAGCGCTCAAAGCAACGATCCAATGCAAGCTAAAGCCTATTCTCCCAAGGAAGCTCAAGCGATCGTTACCGAACTAAATCCCCGTATAGTTATTCCTGTCTATTACCGTACTGATAAATCCAGTAAGTCTTGCCAGCTAGCTTCTATCGATGAGTTCCTTGCGCTCATGCCCAAGGACAGTATTAAGAAGTTGGAAGGTTCGACCCTAGAGTTAAATGCGAGCAGTCTGCCTCAAAGCACCGTGGTGCGTGTCCTCAATTCCTAAATCACTTCTTTAGCTGCCGCCAGTCTTGTTAGGACAAAATTAAAACCCAAAATAGTGTTGCCGCGCTTCGCGCGGCAACACTATTTTGGGTTTTATGTCCTCATACAGTTGACGGCAGCTATATAGGGACATAAACCCCAAGAATTGATAGGCGGCGCTTCGCGCCGCCTATCAATTCTTGGGGTTTGATTTACGGCGATACTCTTACAATCGTGTTCGTCGTCACTTGACTAAACAACTCGCGAATATCTTCGTTATACATACGGATACAGCCATGGGATGCAGCCGTACCAACTGAGGCGCGATTGGGTGTCCCATGAAAGCCCGACCAATCTTTGCCATCCGTCCAAAAGCCAATCCAGCGATCGCCTAAAGGATTTTCAGGATCTTTGCTAGGAATGACATCTCCCGTAAAGGGATTTTGCCAAGCAGGATATTCAATCGTTTGTAAAACACGATGATTACCTATGGGCGTGCTCCAGCCTTGGCGACCAACGGCGACAGGATAGGTCTTAAGGGCAATTTCTCCATGAAAGGCAGTAACTGTCCGCCGACTAATGCTGACATCAAGGCGCGTCACCTGCATTAGCTCCATATCCCACATGCGGCGATTGGGATCGATCGTATAGAGCGATCGAATTAACGGTACTTTCTTCTGATAGGCAAGAGCTTGATAGATCAGCACTGCCAGTTCACTTTTGGTAATTGCTCCATTGGGAGCAAGGATACGGGGATCGGGATAATTAGTTACTAAGCCTTCCTGAGTAATTGTGGCGATCGCAGGAATGGCATAGTTGGGAATCTCTATAGCGTCGCGAAACATTGATAATAAGTAGGATTGCGGCGTTTTAACGGCATTGCCGTTGAGATTGAGTTGGCTAGCGATCGCGACCAGAGTTTCGGCTTTAGTGGCTGGCTCGTCAAGTCTGGTAGTAATTCTGGATGCACTGCGATTGGCAAAGGCAAGCTCTAAATAATTCGCAAGCTCGGCACGGGTAATGGGGCGATCGGGCTGAAATAAACTAATGCCATCGGCAGTATCAAAGGCTGCACTCAAGTTTGTTTTAGATAGCAGTCCCTCCACAAAGAGGCGCGACCAATGCCTTTGCAAATCCAAAAACAAAAATTGCTTTGAGTTGAATTTATCTGAAGAGCTGATCGTAGATTCAGAAGTGTTTGCCCAGATTGCTGAATTCTGAGTGTCAGAATATAACGCAGTAAAGCCACATATATTTATCGCTATGGCAACATTAACAAATGAAGAGAAAAGACTTTGCTGATTTTGCGATCGCGTTCTCATGGATTCCAATGGCAATAGCTCTTGTTGACTTAATTATCTAAAGTAGCTATGAAGTCTAACACATTGCTTCCCAAAGTCCCTACATGCAATTACAAGTAATCACATTTATGCTGGAGCGTATCCTGATAAAGCTATATAGTGATTACCTTAATGATGATTATTCAAATAGTAATCACTGCCCCCAAAATTGTAAGGCTTACAAAGACTTACAAACAGATAACTAAGGAATGAAAATACGACCCGCCCCTAAATAGTTATCTATATCAAGACCAATTTCTATCAGACAAGCCACACATTTTTCTCGATATACTCTCTCATCAAGTCGATCCACATTACTAATGGTTACAACTGGAAGACTGAGATCCTTATTTCTCTCACGAATTGTCTGCTCTAAAGAAGTTTTCCCCTTCATATTTCTATTAGCAGTAATCAAAATTAAATTATGTCGCTAGTCTAGCTTTCCAAACTTGCAATTTTTCCCATACTTTCCGATTTTCAGGTTTAGGAGAGTGTTTAGTTAGTTGAGCAAATTTCTCTTTATTAATTTCTTCCCAATAATGACGATTTGCATCAGATTCTAACAAAACCAATTGATACTCTGACTCAACCTCTTTACGATGATGTTCAATATAGGCGATCGCTGCGTTGAATTGCTGATCAGTAATGTAAAAAAAATAATTGCGAATCAACTTTACAGGATAGCCAGCATGAACATAATCCATCAAATCATACAGAGTAATCCGAGTACCATTAATAGTAAGTCCTCTTTCTGTACGGATAATATCTGATTTGTCTTGAATAGCTGTCATATTTGCCAATCTTATAAACATTTTAGATATTATAGCTACTAAAAAAATCCCCCACGTCGCCGTGAGGGATTTTTTTAGTTATTAGTTAATTAACTAGCAAGCTAGATTAACCGAAAGCTGTTGTGGTAGACGCAATCAGGAAGGCTGCATAGGTGACAATGTAGCCGATTGTGAAGTGAGCCAAGCCAACCAAACGAGCTTGAACGATGGAGAGAGCCACAGGCTTGTCTTTCCATTGAACCAAACTTGCAAGAGGTGTGCGTTGGTGCGCCCATACAAGGGTTTCGATCAATTCTTGCCAGTAACCACGCCAAGAGATCAAGAACATGAATCCAGTTGCCCAAACTAGGTGTCCGAAGAGGAACATCCAAGCCCAAACAGAGATATTGTTCATGCCATAGGGGTTATAGCCATTGATCAACTGAGCAGAGTTGAGCCATAGGTAGTCACGGAGCCAGCCCATGATGGTGACCGAGGATTCGTTGAACTGAGCAACGTTACCTTGCCATACACCGAGGTGTTTCCAGTGCCAGTAGAAGGTTGTCCAACCGATGGTGTTCAACATCCAGAACATAGCGAGGTAGAAGGAATCCCATGCAGAGATATCGCAAGTACCGCCACGACCAGGACCGTCGCAAGGGAAGCTGTAGCCGAAGTCTTTCTTGTCTGGCATGAGCTTAGATCCACGAGCATCCAAAGCACCCTTAACCAAGATCAAGGTGGTGGTGTGTAGACCTAGAGCGATCGCATGGTGAACTAAGAAGTCGCCAGGACCGATGGGGAGGAACAAGGAATTATCGCCAGCATTGATACCAGCCAACCAACCAGGTAACCAAGCAGCACCAGCGTTAGAAGGGATACTAGAAGCATTGGATAACAATACGTCAAAACCATAAAGAGCTTTACCGTGAGCGGCTTGAATCCACTGAGCGAATACAGGCTCGATCAAGATTTGCTTTTCAGGAGTACCGAAAGCTTGCATTACGTCGTTATGAACGTAGATGCCGAGGGTGTGGAAACCTAAGAAGAGGGATACCCAGCTTAAGTGAGAGATGATCGCTTCCTTGTGCTCAAGCATACGTGCAAGCACGTTGTTCTTATTAGCTTCAGGATCGTAGTCACGAACGAAGAAGATCGCACCGTGAGCAAACGCGCCAACCATCAAGAAACCAGCAATATATTGGTGGTGAGTGTACAGGGCTGCCTGTGTGGTGAAGTCCTTAGCAATGAATGCATAGGAAGGCATCGAGTACATGTGCTGAGCCACCAATGATGTGATTACACCGAGGGAAGCAAGAGCCAAGCCGAGTTGGAAGTGCAAGGAGTTGTTGACGGTGTCATACAAACCTTTGTGACCATCGCCTAGCAAACCACCAAAAGGAGTGCCCTTAGGAGGATTGTGAGCAGCCAAGATCTCCTTGATGCTGTGACCGATACCAAAGTTGGTGCGGTACATGTGACCAGCGATGATGAACAATACTGCGATCGCCAAATGGTGATGAGCAATGTCGGTCAACCAAAGAGATTCGGTTTGAGGATGGAAACCGCCTAAGAAGGTGAGGATTGCAGTACCAGCACCTTGGGAAGAACCAAACACATGACCAGCAGTATCAGGATTCTGAGCATACACACCCCAGTTACCAGTGAAGAAAGGTGCAAGACCCGCTGGGTGAGGAGGAACGCTCAAGAAGTTGTCCCAACCTACGTGAATACCACGGGATTCAGGAATCGCAACGTGAACCATGTGACCAGTCCATGCCAAGGAGCTTGCGCCAAACAAACCAGCCAAGTGGTGATTGAGGCGAGACTCAGCATTCTTGAACCAAGAGAGGCTAGGACGGAAGCTGGGCTGTAGGTGCAACCAACCTGCAAATAGCAGGACAGCAGCGAATACTAGCATCCAGATTGCGCCAGTAAATAGCTCTGCATTGGTACGCATACCGATGGTGTACCACCAGTGGTAAACACCAGAAAGAGCGATATTAACAGGACCAGCAGCGTCGGTTTGAGTAAACGCTTCTACTGCTGCCTTACCAAAGTGAGGATCCCAAATCGCATGGGCGATCGGACGTGTGGTGAGAGGATTTTGAATCCATTGCTCGAAGTTACCCTGCCACGCTACGTGAAACAGGTTGCCAGATGTCCACAGGAAGATGATTGCCAAGTGACCGAAGTGCGAAGCAAAAATCTTTTGGTAAAGACTTTCTTCGGTAACCCCATCGTGACTTTCAAAGTCATTCGCTGTGGCGATCGCATACCAGATCCGACGGGTTGTTGGATCCTGTGCGAGAGCCTGGCTAAACTTAGGAAATTTCGTTGCCATTTTTACTTCAATTTCTCCGTTTAAATTAAGCCAGTTTAGCCAAGTGCACCGTAACGGGCTAGGAAGAATGCCCAAGTTGTGGCAATTCCACCTAAGAGGTAGTGAGCTAGACCCACTGCACGACCTTGAGTAATGCTCAAAGCGCGAGGAGATATAGCAGGAGCAACGTTGAGCTTGTTGTGTGCCCAAACGATTGACTCGATAAGTTCTTGCCAGTAGCCGCGACCGCTGAACAGGAACATGAGGCTGAATGCCCAGATGAAGTGAGCGCCCAAGAAGATCAAACCGTAAGCCGACAATGCCGAACCGTAGGATTGAATTACGTTGGAAGCTTGTGCCCACAAGAAGTCACGCAACCAACCGTTAATGGTCAATGCACTCTGTGCAAAGTTGCCACCAGCCATATTGGTAACAGTGCCGCTTGCATCAACAGTACCGAAGATATCGGACTGCATTTTCCAAGAGAAGTGGAAGATGACAACGGAAATACAGTTGTACATCCAGAAAAGACCTAGGAATACGTGATCCCAAGCCGAAACTTGACATGTGCCGCCACGACCAGGACCGTCGCAAGGGAAGCGGAAACCGAGTTCAGCCTTGTCAGGGATCAAGCGAGAGCTGCGAGCGTAAAGAACGCCTTTAAGCAAGATCAAGACAGTAACGTGAATGGTGAAGGCATGAATATGGTGAACCAAGAAGTCAGCCGTACCAAGAGCCATATGGGCAACAGCAACTTTACCGCCAACAACTAGAGTTTCACCGCCGAAGATAGGGCTAACACTAGAGGTTGCATAGGGAGCAGTTGTACCCGCAGCCGCAGCATGAATACCTTGAATCCAGTTAGCGAAGACGGGCTTCAATTGAATTGCGGTATCGGAGAACATATCTTGAGGACGACCCAATGCACGCATGGTGTCGTTGTGGATGTAAAGACCAAAGCTGTGGAAGCCAAGGAAGATACATACCCAGTTAAGATGAGAAATAATTGCATCGCGATGGCGCAACATGCGATCAAGCAAGTTGTTTACATTCTTAGCAGGATCGTAATCGCGAACCATATAAATGCCTGCGTGAGCAGCCGCGCCACAGATCAAGAAACCACCAATCCACATGTGATGTGTGAATAGAGAAACTTGGGTAGCGTAGTCGGTTGCAATGTAAGGATAAGCAGGCATCGCATACATGTGCTGAGCAACAATAATGCTCAAAGAACCCATCAAAGCCAAGTTAACAGCTAGCTGAGCATGCCAAGAAGAGGTCAAGATTTCGTATAGACCCTTGTGACCTTCACCAGTTAGAGGTCCCTTGTGAGCTTCGAGGATTTCCTTCATGCTGTGACCGATACCAAAGTTGGTGCGGTACATATGTCCAGCAATGATGAAAAGTGTAGCGATCGCAAGGTGATGGTGAGCTTGGTCAGTTAGCCACAGAGATCCAGTTTGAGGATTCAAACCACCCTTAAAGGTCAAGAAGTCAGCATAAGCGCCCCAGTTAAAGGTAAAGAACGGTGTCAAACCTTGTGCAAAGCTAGGGAAAATGTCTGCCATCAATGAAGGATTCAGGATGAACTCATGGGGTGCAGGAATCTGGCTCGCAGGTACGCCCTTATCAAGGTAGTAATTGATAGGAATCGATACGTGGATCTGATGTCCAGCCCAAGAGAGAGAACCCAAACCGAGCAAACCAGCCAAGTGGTGGTTCATCATCGATTCAGCATTCTTGAACCACTCAAGTTTAGGAGCAGCCTTGTGGTAGTGAAACCAACCAGCGAAGAACATCAAACCAGCCATCACCAAACCGCCAATTGCGGTGCAGAGGAGTTGATATTCCGTGGTGATGCCAGATGCTCTCCACAGGTGGAACAAACCAGAAGTGATTTGAATACCTTGAAAACCGCCGCCTACATCGCCGTTCAAGATGTCTTGACCGACAACATTCCAGACCACTTGGGCGCTGGGCTTGATGTTGACTGGATCGGCAAGCCAACCAGTGTAGTTAGAGAACTTTGCTCCGTGGTAATACATACCACTGAGCCAGATAAAGATAATACCAAGATGCCCAAAATGAGCGGAGAAGATCTTACGGGCAGTATCTTCTTCAGTTGTGAAACTGTCAAAGTCATGCACATTGGCATGAAGATCCCAAATCCATGTGGTTGTCTTTGGGCCCTTCTTTAAGGTGCGATCGAAGTGACCAGGTTGTCCCCACTTCTCAAAGGAAGTAGGTACTACATCACGATCAACCGTTACCTTTACCTCTGTGTCTGGCTTTTGAGGAGTCATTGTCATGAAAATTTTCCTCTCTCAGACTGTTAAGACAAAGTAGATTAAACGATTAGGCAAGCTATCTCATAGTGCTGAATCTATGAATGAGATAAGTACTGCTGTACGAGAGTCGCTGTGCCACGATGAGGTAATTATAGGTTTAGGTTTGTATCGCTCCAGATAGTTTGTAACAATTGTTTAGAATGCACCTAATCACCTCAATCCTTTATGCTGCAATAAATTTAAATCTTTAGGCTCAATTTTTCAAATGAATAGCCCCCATTAATTTCTTAACAAAACTTTATTGAAGTAAGTGGGCTTAATTAAATAAAGTGAGTTCGGGATAATTTAAAACTGGCTTTGAGAAAGGGTTTGCTACGCAAACCCTTTCTCAAAGCCCAAAAGTAAAAGCCTTGCTTAGCAAGGCTTTTACTTTTGGGCTGTTAAAATTTGCCAGCTTAACCCGAGCTGACGTTAAATCTAAAACCTGCGGCGCAGCTTGCGCCGCAGGTTTTAGATTTAGCTATTTACGATGCGATCTTGTAATTACTCTAAAGGTTGAAGAACCTTCAAAATTGTTGGGGCTAAGATAGGCTTGCAAAGGTAGCTATTTGTAAATAGCTCTAAGGAGGACATTATGCCTAATGATTTGCCCAAAAGTTTTCTCGATCAGTTACGGGAAATAACGGTCGTTGTCGCTGATACTGGCGATATCCATGCCATTGAAATGGTTAAACCTCAAGATGCAACCACCAATCCATCTTTGATCACAGCTGCGGCTCAAATGCCCCAGTATCAGGAAATTGTCGATGAAACTCTGCGAGAAGCGAGAAAAGATCTTGGTAAAGATGCCATGCCTGCACAGGTTGTTTCCTTAGCTTTCGATCGCTTAGCGATCTCCTTCGGCATGAAAATTTTGCAAATTATTCCTGGTCGCGTTTCCACAGAGGTAGATGCAAGGCTGTCCTACGATACCGAAGCAACCTTGGAAAAAGCCCATTATTTAATTTCGCAATACGAAGCGCATGGCATTTCTCGCGATCGCGTATTAATTAAAATTGCCGCTACTTGGGAAGGTATCAAGGCAGCAGAATTACTCGAAAAAGAAGGCATTCATTGCAACTTGACCTTACTATTTGGACTGCATCAAGCGATCGCCTGTGCAGAAGCGGGCGTAAAACTAATTTCGCCTTTTGTCGGACGCATTCTCGACTGGCACAAAAAAGATACTGGTCGCGATAGCTATCCAGCTAATGAAGATCCAGGCGTATTGTCAGTATCGAGAATTTATAACTACTATAAAAAGTTTGGTTATAAAACTGAAATCATGGGCGCAAGCTTCCGCAATATGGGAGAAATTGTCGAGTTGGCTGGTTGCGATCTGTTAACTATTTCGCCCGCCCTACTCGACGAATTGCAACATACAGAAGGCGAACTAGTACGCAAACTCGATCCCGAAATCGCAGCCCAGTCAGATATCGCCGCCATTCCTATGGATAAAGCCACTTTTGATGCTATGCATGCTAGCGATCGCATGGCTTCCGAGAAACTTGACGAAGGGATCAAAGGCTTCTCGAAAGCCCTCGTCACCCTAGAAGAGCTACTAAAAGACCGTCTCGCCAAACTCGAAGCACCCGCCTTGGCAGCAGTGTAGTTTTTGGTACTTGCCAAAGCCCAAAAGATAAGTGGCAGCGCGAAGCGCCGCCACTTATCTTTTGGGCTTTATCTTTAAAATTGCGCCTAGCTACTTATTGCTATACTGCCAATATGTCGCCACAACTACCGCCAGATTCCTTCGCCCCTAAAAAAAGCAGAGTTTACCAAGCTCTGATAGAGCAGTTCGATTTACTACTTCGCGCCAAATATCCCCTCCTATATATAGTTACGGCGGAAGAGGAACCTGTTGAAGAAATTCTTACTGAAGTAGCATTACAATCTAACCCTAGTCGCAAGATCTTGTTCTGGGACATTGCTATGGGTTGGAGTGATAATAGAGCCGACAAAGGCTCGGTAATGGCAGCTTTATCAAGAATTAGTCAGCGCGACAAAGTAACAAAGGAAAGCGATAACGTTTTATATGTGCTGAGGGATTTACACCCGATCCTCAAATATCCCCATCACGAACGTAATATTTCTATTATTCGCGAACTCAAAAATTTAGCACGAGATCTCAAACTAGATCGCCGTACCATTGCTATTACTAGCCATGTTCTAGAGATCCCGCCCGAACTGACTGAAGAAATTACAGCAATCGATTTTCCTCTGCCCGCCGTTACGGAAATCGAATATTTAATCAAACAAAAAATTTCACCCAATAAATTACATTTATCCCAATTAGCATTAGAGCAATTGGTCAAGGCTTGCCAAGGTTTAAGCCGTACGCGAATTCAAAGGGTTTTAGCCAAGGCGATCGCCGAAAAAGAACAGGTGAACGACTCCGACATCGATGCCGTACTTGCCGAAAAGCAGCAAGCGATCAGACAGACAGGGATTTTAGAATTTTTTACGGTTAATGAATCCCTTAAAAATGTTGGTGGCTTAGACAACCTTAAGCAATGGGTGCGGATTCGACGCGATGCCTTTACCGAAGAAGCAAAGCGCTATGGCATCCCCACGCCTAAGGGCGTATTACTAGTCGGCATTCAGGGCACTGGCAAATCGCTATCGGCAAAAACGATCGCCAATGAATGGCGCTTACCGCTATTGAGGCTAGATATCGGGCGCTTATTTGGTAGCTATGTGGGAGAGAGTGAGAGCCGAATGCGGCAAATGATCCAACTTGCTGAGGCAACTGCCCCCTGTGTCCTTTGGATCGATGAAATTGACAAGGCTTTTGGGAATCTCAATGGTTCGGGGGATGGAGATGCTGGAGCAAGTAGGCGAGTATTAGGAACGCTCATCACTTGGATGCAAGAAAAAACTTCCCCCGTATTTATTGTTGCTACAGCAAATAATGTCCGCATTCTGCCCGCCGAACTATTACGGAAAGGAAGATTTGACGAGATTTTCTTTTTAAATTTACCGACCGAGTCCGAACGCCAAGAGATCTTTAAAGTCCATTTACAGAAATTACGCCCTAATCGGATGCGGGAGTTCGATCTATTGCTATTAGCGCGACATACCAAAAATTTTAGTGGCGCAGAGATCGAACAGGTAATCCTCGACGGCATCCATCGCGCCTTTGGTCGTGGTAGCACTGGCAAGCGCGAAGACTTTACCACTGAGGATATTATTAGCGCGATCGAAGAGACCGTTCCCCTAGCAGCGATCGCTTCGCAGCAGATTGAATCTCTAAAACAATGGGCGGCTGAGTCGGGAGCACGCACAGCATCTAACGACGAGCAATTACTTCAAGAATTGCGAAAATTTGCTATTAATTTAGAGTGAATATAAACAACCATGTCCCACTTCACGACAATCGCCATCGAAATCAAAAATGGAGACTTGCTGGAAAAATCACTGCAAGAACTGGGATATCCCGTCAAACGCGATACTTTGGTACGTGGATACCTCGGTAATAGCACCCATGCCGAGTACGTGATCCCCATGCCCAACGCCTATGATATTGGTTTTCGCAAACTAGGCGATCGCTACGAACTAATTGCCGATATGTGGGGCGTAGCAACGAATGTGGAAGAATTATTGGGCGCAATCACCCAGCAATATGCAACTAACAAGGTTTTACAAAGCGCAGCGCAACAAGGATTTGCAGTTGAGCAACAAGAAATTCTGGAAGATGGCACGATTAGAATCGTGATCGGACGCTGGAGTTAGGGTTTGCTATTAGTTAAAGTACTTGTGGCTTCGACTCCACTTAATCAAAGTTAGCGGATCAAAGTTAGCGGAGCGGAATTGAAACTAGTCAGAATTGCGGAATAAAGTTAAAACTGGGACACATGCTCCAATACATGAGGCGATCGCGCCAATGCCTGAAAAGATATGAGGAGCTTGAACATATTTGATAACTTCGTCTGTAGCGAGGGGCAAGGTTGCGAGCAGCACACACGACACACCTAAGCGAACTGCTAATTGATGAATCATGATTAATACTTGAATTCTACTGAATACTTCAATACGAGATAACTCACACTAGGTTGACTGGTGGGGATCGTCATCTATAAATAGAGTGAGATATCTCAATCGAACAGTTAAATAGATGTCAATTTCTGTTAAGAAAAATATTAAGACTCCAGCAATGTAATACCAAAACACAAAATGGCTACGCCATTTTGTGTTTTGAAAACCCTTACTGGGCTTGGTTTTTAATTCACAAAAGTGTTGTCGCACTTTCGTGAATTGGTATAAGGTTCGCTTAGAACATAAAATCTAAAAGATGAGTGGTGATGCAAAGCATCACCACTCATCTTTTAGGTTTTGCATTGTCTTGCGATTGGGAAATTAGCAAATCTAGAACTTCTCAAATCATCGCTAAACCGAAGATAACCTTGCAAGAAGATTCAAACTTACCGCCATAAATTCATCTAAATAGAAAAGGATAGGAAGTGCTAAGCACTTCCTATCCTTTTCTATTTAGGTTTATGTATAGCTATATTCACTTAAGTCGGGACATCAAACCCAATAGAGAGTTGCGGCGCGAAGCGCCGCAACTCTCTATTGGGTTTGATTTGAGAATAAAAGCACTATTCTATAGATTTTCTAGAACTGCTAATCCTTGAAATTTTGGTTTCGCAAAATAATAACCTTGAAAAAGATCGATTCCAAAGGATTGCA
>NZ_LIRE01000365.1 GCF_001402795.1 Pseudanabaena sp. 'Roaring Creek' | reverse complement strand
ATATAGCTACATTCACTTGAATTAGGACAAATCAAAACCCAAGAATTAATTGGCGGCGCGAAGCGCCGCCAATTAATTCTTGGGTTTTATGTCCTAGTACACTTGGCGACAGTTATACAGCAACGTAAGGTTTGCTGAGGACATAAAACCCCAAAGATGAGTGGCGGCGCGAAGCGCCGCCACTCATCTTTGGGGTTTTGATTCGACAAAAGAGGTCACCTCTTTTGTGACATGGATAAAAAATTACTAAACTGGCTTGTTCGGCTTATATAGCTGCCACTAAGTGTATTAGGACAAATAAGCCCCAAGAATTGAGTGGCGGCGCTTTGCGCCGCCACTCAATTCTTGGGGCTTATTTGTCCTCATTCAAGTGACTGTAGCTATAGTAAGGGTAAGTTGGTTATAGCTGAGGCGATGCGATTGAGATATGGTGCTGGGTCAAGAGCTACCCAACCATCGCCTGAGGGAACCATAATCTCAAAGTGCAAGTGGGGACCTGTCGATCGCCCTGTGGAGCCGACAATACCAAGTTGTTGACCTTGAGCGACATTTTGACCTTGGCTAACGTAAATAGCGGCGAGGTGGGCATAACGTGTACCTGTGGAGCCATGATCGAGTTCGACTAGATTGCCATAACCATCCCCCCAACCTGCATAGTCTACCCGTCCTGCTTTGGCGGCGAGTACAGGAGTGCCATAGGGTGCGCCGAGGTCAATGCCGCTGTGAAATGACCAAAGGGCAGTGACGGGATTCATGCGCCAGCCATAGGGAGATGTGACAGGTACGCCGTAGGGCAGGGGATAACCACCTGTTTGAAAGATGACATCGGGGTTGCCAGATCCTCTAGAAGCGATCGCCGCATTGAAGGGCACGGGATCGGGTTTCCATAATGCTCCAGGCACGAATACTACTTGGGGTTTGCGTTGGCAACCATTGCGCTCGAAGAGCACGTCGGCGCGAATATTATATTTTTTGGCAACAGTTGTATAGTTTTCATCGTTTTTAAAGCGATAGGTCAGACCATCTAGAGGGGGAATTGATAGGATTTGACCTACGCTGACTTCGCCATTGCGGACTTCAGGATTTAGCCCCATTAAAGTTGCGACTTTGAGTTCATATTTCTTGGCGATCGCCTCTAGAGTTTCACCCTGCTTGACTTTGTGCTGGGTGAGGTCATCTAGGGTTGGCTTACCGCAAAGCTCTTCCGCTTCTTTGGCATTGGTCTGATCGACTGGGGTGTTGGGGGAAGTGGAAGTGGCGATCGCTGAAGGGGGGACTAAAGTGGCGATCGTACTAGCGATCATACTGGCGAGCGTTGCTGAGAACAGGGAAAATTTCCAAGAGGGCTTCATGGAGTATTACTTGAGAATGTGAAGAGGTTAGGGTGGACAGTAGTAGGTTGGATTTATGATTTGAGCAAAAGGTAACAAAAGATGAAGAATTACAACATGAATCTTCATAAATGAAATGCCTTGTTATTCTCGCAGCGATCGTCACTTGATGAACACCACCAATCTGGTGAGATCCAGAGTGAGCTCTCTGGTGAAATCGGATGAGACTGGAAGTTTGTGAATCACGAGTTTCTCCTCAAAAAACTTGCCACCCGAATCTGATCGAGTGATTTCTGGTATTAAGTAGCTAGGCAGAATTAGAATCCAAAACCAGAGAGCATACCGCCCGCGTAGCGGGCGGTATGCTCTTCTAGGTTTTAAGTTTACTTATGCCGAGCTACTTATTTGCTAACCCAATTTCTATCCAAATTTTTACCCTAAAATCATGACAAATTCGCTAGCTTCAGTTAGTCAAGAGCAACTACAAATTTTCTTAGATATCGCTACCGAAGCGGCTTGTGCGGGAGGTGCAATTCTCAAATCCTACTGGGGAAATCTTCAAGAAAATATTGAGGAAAAACGTCCAGGAGATTTGGTAACGATCGCTGATAAAGAATCGGAAGCAATGGTTCTCTCAATTTTGCAGCGCCATTTTCCCGATCATGGAATTTTGGCTGAAGAATCGGGTGTATTGGGCAATACCGAGAGCCGTTATTTATGGGCGATCGATCCTTTGGATGGTACGACTAATTACGCTCACCAATATCCCTTCTCATCGGTATCGATCGCCTTACTTGTGGATGGAATTCCTTCCGTAGGTGCGATTTACGATCCCTTTCGCAATGAAATTTTTCGAGCGGCGACGGGTTTAGGAGCGACCCGTAATCGGTTGCCAATTCATGTTTCTAAAACCGTAGAACTCAGCCGTAGTTTACTCGTAACGGGCTTTGCTTACGATCGCACCCTTGTTGAAGATAATAATTATGCGGAATTCTGTCATTTTACCCATCTTACCCAAGGGGTGCGGCGTGGAGGTTCGGCGGCAATGGATTTAGCCTATGTGGCCTGCGGTCGCTTAGATGGTTATTGGGAGCGAGGCTTATCGCTATGGGATTTAGCGGCGGGGGTAGTTATCGTACGTGAGGCGGGTGGGATTGTTACCGCCTATGATGGCAGCGAGCACCTTCCCAAATCAGGGAGATTGCTGGCAACTAACGGTCATTTACATGAACAGATGATTGCAGAACTAGCCCTCATCAAGCCTTTACCATTTAAGTTTCCCTTTGGTCGCTAAGTAGTTAGGCATAATTAAACCCCAAAATATGAGTGGTGGCGCGAAGCGCCACCACTCATATTTTGGGGTTTAATTATGCGCCGTAACCCTTAGGGAAGTGGTAACCGTTCCATTAAGTAGCAGAGGCAATCTTGGCGAATAATATTGCGGTCAAGGGTGATCATTGATGGCATTACAGGCGTTTGCAGCAAGATCTCTCCATTTTGAATTTGAAAATAGCGATCGCTTTTTTCTTCTCCATTTCCGCTTACAGCCGAGAGATAGGCTATTGCAGTTTTCGCTTTGCCGAAGCTTTTCCCAATGGGTAATTCACAGAAATTCAAACAATCCATCTCATTGGGAAAAGTGATGTCATCGTCAGGCTCGCCTGTAAAACTAAAATTAATCTCATGGGGAATTTTGACGATCGCTACGGTGTGAAACAGATCGATATCGGCGATCGCATCATCGGGCAAGCGATCGAAACTATCAAGATGGAGGCAGGTTTCCACATAGGCTAGCGCATGGCTAGTTCCCTCTGGGAGATCGGGCTGTCCGCATTCCAAAACGATCGCGGGACAAAGTTCACTAAAAGCACAGGACTGCAATGTTTTGGGGCTGGTGTAATGCACCACAGTTTTATCGAACAGTCGCGCTAGATGTAAGGAATGCTTGTCTAGGCTAGGAATACATCCATAGTGGGGATTTCTGCCTGTATTGTTGTGAATATCGATACTTGCAAATACTCCCCGCGATCGCATTTCCCTAATTACTTTTTGCGCCATGATTTGCTCTGGCAATGCCTCCGACCCTTCCTCAATTTGCCAAATGCGATTGTAGTCGGGTTGGTTGTCTAAATGCCTCAGGCGATACCTTGCCCCCTCAATATTGCCGATAAATAAGGAAAGCGATCGCGGTAGTTTTTGGTGTTGATATTTACGAAGCAAATCGCGCATCGCTAACCAACTGGTTGTTTCATTGCCATGTAACAAAATCGAAACAAATAACGCGGGTTGGCGATCGCCTTCGATGTGGATCAGGGTGGGACGATTGAGTAATTGCCAAAGTTGGGTGGATTCAAGATCTAATAAGCCATCTGGTACGCGATCGAAAATATCAAGCATAGAAAAAATCAAAAAAACCATTACTCATAGTAGAGGCACGCATAGCGTGCCTCTACTGAATCAAAAGACACGCATAATACCAATTCCCAAAATGGCAACGCCATTTTGGGAATCTCAAAACCCTACTGGGTTTGGTTGTTAATTCATGAAAGTGTTGTCACACTTTCGTGAATTGGTATAACGTGAATTGGTATAAGTAGCTAGGCATAATTAATTACAAACCAAAACCCGTAAAGTTGTGCCCCGTTGGTTGGTAATTTATAGCGCAACTTTACGGGTTTTGGTAATTTATTTTGTACAAGTACTTAGCGTGCCATTTGGGATAAAAAACAATTTAGGCGTACCAATCGGCACGCCTAAATCTAAATGCAGGATAAAGAATAATTGCACTTAATGAAAAATAAACAAGAATCTAACTTACTAAAAAATAATCATAAAAATTATCGAAATTAGTAGGTAAGACCCATGCTGCGGCTGGTTTCAGCACCAAGATAGACACGGACGCTTAGGAAGTCAGTGGGGCAAGCAGTTTCGCAACGTTTGCAACCAATGCAGTCCTCGGTACGGGGAGAAGAAGCGATTTGAGCCGCTTTGCATCCATCCCAAGGAACCATTTCCAAAACATCACAAGGACAGGCTCGCACGCATTGTGTGCAGCCGATACAGGTGTCATAAATTTTGACTGCATGCGACATATTGCTATTGCTCCAATCAATTATATGTACCTATCTAAAAGAAAAATAGGCACGGGATGTTTAAAACCAAGTTTATCGTAGAGGTTTACATTCGTTGCTTAGATTGTGAGATAACTTAAAACAAATTAATATTTGCGGCTGCAATCCAGTTTTTGAGGAAAGCTCATACTTGAGATCGTACCTGTGGGGCATAAATTATGGCTATAGCCAAATAAGCTAAGACAGAAAACCCAGAAGAGTGTTGCGGCGCAAAGCGCCGCAACACTCTTCTGGGTTTTGTTTTTGTCTCAAAAAGCAAACAGAGCATGGCGGCGCGAAGCGCCGCCATGCATATCCTTGGTTATAGCTATATCAAATTTTGACTTCGATCGCGATCGCTCAAAAAACTATGCAAGACTTTAATGATTAGATAATAAATATTAATAAAAAATTTCCTATGAAACGCATTACCCTGCTTGGCTCCACTGGCTCGATTGGTACGCAAACGTTAGATATTGTTGCCGAGTATCCTGAAAAATTTCAGGTGGTGGGAATGACAGCAGGGGGAAATATTGATCTTTTCGCAAGGCAAATTCGCCAGTTTCAGCCCGAAATTGTGGCGATCGCTAACGAAACGAAACTTGCAGAATTAAAAGAGGCGATCGCTGATCTTTCCACAAAACCAATCTTGCTAGCAGGAGCCGAGGGCGTAGAAACCGTTGCCGCCTATGGTGACTCGGAGGCAGTGGTAACAGGAATTGTCGGCTGTGCAGGGCTATTGCCAACGATTGCCGCCATTAAAGCAGGTAAAAACATTGCATTAGCCAATAAAGAGACTTTGATCGCAGGCGGCGAAGTGGTCGTACCTTTGGTGCAAAAACATGGGGTGAAATTATTGCCTGCGGATTCCGAACATTCGGCAATTTTTCAATGCTTGCAGGGTGTGCCAGAAGGAGGATTGCGACGGATTATTCTCACGGCTTCAGGCGGAGCCTTTCGCGATCGCCCCACCGAGGAGCTAGCCTCCGTTACTGTCGCTGATGCCTTAAAGCATCCTAACTGGGCAATGGGTAAAAAAATTACGATCGACTCAGCCACCTTAATGAATAAAGGTTTGGAAGTGATCGAAGCTCATTATCTCTTTGGCGTGGATTACGATCGGATTGAGATTGTGATCCATCCCCAAAGCATTATTCACTCCCTCATTGAATTAGAAGATACCTCAGTGTTAGCGCAACTGGGGATTCCTGATATGCGTTTACCTCTGCTCTATTCCCTCTCCTATCCCGATCGCCTTCCTACCCAATGGGAACGCCTCGATCTGGTTAATTGTGGCACTTTGACCTTCCGTGCCCCCGATCATCAGAAGTACCCCTGTATGGAACTAGCCTACGCCGCAGGTCGGGCTGGGGGAACCATGCCTGCGGTGTTGAATGCTGCCAACGAGCAAGTAGTGGAACTATTTTTGCAAGAGCGAATTCGCTATGTGCAGATTGCAGATTTGATCAAATATGTATGCGATCGCCATAATTGCATATCTAAACCCGAACTGGAAGATATTCTCGAAGCCGATAAATGGGCAAGAAAAACCGTGATCGAACAGGTGCTGGCGATCGCATAAAAAAGGGTGAGATGCTTTGCATCTCACCCTTTTTTAATTTTGATTTTTCAGCGCGGGTGGCATAACTACTTTAGTTGCTAAGCCTAGGCTTTTCAGTATTTGAATCGCCCACCAAGTCACATCAACTTCCCACCAACGCCAGCCCGCCTTTGCCACATGGGGATAGGCATGGTGATTGTTGTGCCATCCTTCGCCATAGGTAACGATCGCAGCCCACCAGAGATTGCGCGAATTATCATTAGTCTCAAAGGTGCGATAGCCCCACATGTGGGTAACTGAGTTAATAAACCAAGTGCTGTGCCATAGTAAAACCGATCGCAGACCCATACCCCAGATAATGTAAGACCAACCACCGAGGAGATATAAGCCAAGCCCTAAAGGAATTTGCAGAAGTAAAAAGTATTTGTCTAACCAGATATAGAAGGGATCGCGCACGAGATCGGGGGCATATCTGCCATATTTATCTAATTTAAAAAAGTCGGGTTTTGGATAAAGTATCCACAGCATATGGCTCCACCAAAATCCTCGGCGAGCAGAGTAAGGATCGAGATCCATATCCTCGGTATGGGCGTGGTGAAGGCGATGACCCGCAATCCAAAATATTGGTCCCCCCTGTAGTGCCGCCGCACCGACTAAGGCGATCGCATATTCTAACCATTTGGGGACATGAAAACTGCGATGGCTTAATAAACGGTGATAGCCCAAGCAGATCCCAATACTTCCCAAAAACCAATGCAACAGAATCGTAACTCCTAAGGCAGACCATGAGAAATACCAAGGAGCCAATAGCGCTAAAATATGGAAGGTGGAAAAAAAAGCTATTGATATCCAGCTAAGTTTTAAGGGTTCGGAATTGGGATTAGAAGGTGTGGGTATAACGTCTGAAAATAATCTGGTCATATTTGTAAAGAATAATTTTAAATAGTTCTAAGATTCTTGCTAAGGTTAGTTTTAATTTGAATCGCACACCATTAAAGAGACATGGCGATCGCGGTAGAACTAATTCAGAAGCTATGACTTCTCAAGTATTCCTTTAACAAATTGGTAATGGACTAAGTACCTCAGCGTAATTAAAATCCAGACCTAAAGCCTGCGGCGCACGCGCAGCGTGCGCCGCAGGCTTTAGGTATTTATATTTAACTATGCCCATTTACTTAGTAATAAACTGGTAACTAACTTGCCCTTAACGAACGCTGACGGGTGTTCTCTCTGTATCTACAGCGGAAATGCGATCAGAAACTGAAGATTCTAGAGGTTTCTTCGTAAATCCTTGCCAAGTACTACAGGCTTGATGGAACTCGTAACGAGGATCTTCGGGTACTGAGCAGGGTTGTTTTGCATTAGAGCAGTCGCTACATTCAATATTGCTATGACAGTGATCGATCAGTGGCAGCAGTTCGCCAAGCAATATTTGCAGTTGCTGAATGGTTTCTTCGATGGATCTTGCTTTTTTGAGGAGACAATCATGCACTGTTTGACAAGTTGCCGATTTCCCATCCTTAGCGGTCAAAATTTCCCTGATGTCATCTAAACTCAGTCCCATCGATTTGATGTGGGTGATGAAGGCTAAGCGATCTATATCTTCTTGGCTAAATAGACGATAGCCAGATTCTGTCCGATGAGGTGAGGGAATTAGACCGATACGCTCATAGAAATATAGGGTCTGGGGATTTAGTCCTAGTTTACGAGAAACTTCTCCAACTTGCAGCATTTGCATCCTTGTTTTTCCATCCAACGGTTACAAGCTTAGACCTTATACTATGGTATAAGGTCAAGGGGTTTGGATAAGTTTCTGCATTGTAAAGATTTCTGTTGGCGATCGCCTAATCGCTCCATCAGATTAAATAAAGATTGTCATCCTCCAGTCGGGTTTTCCTTTTAATCGACTATAGCAACGTAAGAGATCGTGAGGACAAATCAAAACCCTAAAGATGAGTGGCGGCGCTTCGCGCCGCCACTCATCTTTAGGGTTTTATATCCTAAGTAAACCTTTTATAAATGA
>NZ_LIRE01000364.1 GCF_001402795.1 Pseudanabaena sp. 'Roaring Creek' | reverse complement strand
CGGCGATCTCTATCATATCAAACCCAAATTTTGATTCCCTCCGCAGCGAACAATTATAGCTGCCGCAAACTGTATCAGGATATAAAACCCCAAAGAGAGTTGCCGCGCGGAGCGCGGCAACTCTCTTTGGGGTTTTGATTTTGTCCTAACAAAACTGGCGGCAGCTATAGTGTTGCGCGGCTGCGCCGCGCAACACTAATTAAGTAGCTTTAGCATTAATTTCATCCGTTTGATCAGATTGATGAGGACGGTAAGATGCTAAGCCATACATACCGCCAAGCAGAAACCATAACAACATACTCAGCCTTGGCTCGTAGAGCACTAAATCTAGCCAGCCTGATAGCAAAAAGAGAATGGCTCCTACTACCGCCACAAACATCATTCCTTCCGTATTTTTAGCGATCGCCGATTTCAATGATAACCAGATCGTCCAGCTAATAATACCGATAAAACCTAACAGGGCAGGAATACCCGAACCAACAGCGATCGCCAGAAATAAATTATGTTCGTGGGGCAATCCCCGCAAATCAAAATTCATTGCCTTAGCAACTAGGGGAAAGTTGCGCAATCCCCAGCCTTGGATGGGATGTTTCGCAATCAGCGCTCCCGCAAATTGCCAAGCATTAAGGCGATCGGCAGTGGATGCATAATCACCTAATTTGGGATCGATCGCGCTAGATAAGCGATTGACAAAGCCTTCGGGCAATAGCGCTCGTACAAATTCACCTCCTAACCCCAATTTCTGACCAAATATTCCCCAAGCAATGATGGAGAGAAAAATACCTAATCCTAAAACGAATTTCCATTGACGATAATAGAGGGCTAGGGCGATCATTCCTATTATTGCCAACCCCCATGCATTGCGGGAACCAGTCAAAATTAATACCGCAGTTCCCAAGGCAAGAGCGACTACGGCGATCGCTCTCTGGCTTTTGGTGATACTTTTCACTTGACCAAGCGCAAAATGAAAGGCGATCGGCAAAATCATTAATAGATAAGCGGCTGTTTCATTGAAATGTCCAAAAAAAGACTGGATGCGGCGATCGGCGCTAAACCCCATAGGTATCTTATAGCTATCAAAAATCACTTTCGGGAAGAACCAATCAGGGCGATCGAGAATTGCTTGCAAGATTCCAAAACCACTTACGAGCATAGAGCTAAATACCAATAACCAAAGAAAATGAGTAAATTGAGCGGGAGTGCGAATGATAAAGCTAGTAATTGCTGCCAATAGAAAATAGGGCAAAAAGTTGGCCAGTCCCCCTGCGGCAGTGGCGGGATTAAAGGCAATTACTGTCGTAAAAATCATCCATAGCGACAGCCAAAAATAAGCGCGATTGATGGGCGTGGCGATCGCATGCCAACCATGCCGAAATAGAACCAGCACAGCCAATAACACCATCGCAAAAGGCATGAAAACGTTACTAATCACCATAAAAATAGCAACACTTTGCAGCCAGTTCCACTCTAAGCTCAATTCATTATCTTTGGTCAGTTTCCAGAGCATCCCTTTACCTTTCTCGTTAATTAAGCTAAAGGTATGTGCTGCCCACTGTGTGGTCAGCACATACCTTAAAGCTTTTAAGTTTATAGCAATTACCCAAAATATGAGTGGCGGCGCAAAGCGCCGCCACTCATATTTGAATCTACACAAAAAAGGGAGTGCAAAGCACTCCCTTTTTTGTGTAGATTCAAATATCTATGGAAAATTAGTAATCGAAATCGCCGCCAGCACCCATAGCACCGCCGCCGCCAGCGCCCTTATCTTCAGGCTTGTCAACGACAATACATTCGGTGGTCAAAATCATACCAGCGATCGAAGCTGCATTTTGCAATGCCGAGCGAGTGACCTTAGCAGGATCGACAATACCAGCCGCAAACATATCTTCAAATTCTCCAGACATAGCATTAAAGCCAATATTGAAGTCTTTTTCACGAACGTTTTCAGCAATCACTGCACCATTAAAACCAGCATTTGCAGCAATCCGCTTTACGGGAGAAGACAAAGCTTTGGATACGATAATTGCGCCAGTAAGTTCTTCACCTGTAAGGTTAGCAGTTGCCCAAGTATGAAGTTCGGGAGCAAGGTGAACGTAGGTTGTACCACCGCCGGGAACGATACCTTCTTCAACTGCTGCTTTCGTTGCGTTAATTGCATCTTCTAGACGCAACTTACGATCCTTCATCTCGGTTTCAGTTGCTGCGCCAACCTTAATCACGGCTACGCCACCAGAGAGCTTAGCCAAACGTTCTTGGAGCTTCTCTTTATCGTAGGAAGATTCGGTTTCTTCGATTTGACGGCGAATTTGTTCGACGCGAGTCTTAACTGCGGCTTCGTTGCCATCAGCAACAATGGTGGTGCTGTCCTTGGTGATGATGATGCGACGTGCTTTACCGAGTTGATCGAGCTTCACCGCATCAAGGCGGAGTCCAGCATCTTCAGTGATGACTTGAGCGCCAGTGAGAATTGCCAAGTCTTCGAGCATCGCCTTACGACGATCGCCAAATCCAGGAGCCTTGATCGCAGCAACGTTAAGAACGCCACGGAGACGGTTCACTACGAGAGTTGCCAGAGCTTCTTTTTCGATATCTTCAGCGATGATAATCAAAGGACGACCAGCACGCGCAACTTGTTCGAGAACGGGAACGAGTTCTTGAACGAGGGCAATCTTCTTATCAGTGATTAAGAGCACTGGTTCTTCAAAGGAAGCTTCCATGCGCTCGGCATCGGTTACGAAGTAAGGAGAGATATAGCCCTTATCAAAGCGCATACCTTCGGTAACTTCTAACTCGGTAAACATGGATTTACCTTCTTCGAGGGAAATCACACCTTCTTTACCAACCTTGTCCATCGCTTGAGCGATCATCGAACCGACTTCTTCGTCGTTACCAGCAGAGATGGTTCCAACTTGAGCGATCGCCTTAGAATCTTCGATGGGCTTAGCATGGTCTTTGATCTTGCCCACTAAGAAAGCAGTTGCCTTATCGATACCGCGCTTAAGAGCGATCGAGTTAGCCCCAGCCGCTACGTTGCGGAGACCTTCTTTAACGATGGCATGAGCCAATACGGTTGCCGTGGTGGTTCCGTCACCAGCAGCGTCATTGGTTTTAGAAGCAGCTTGACGAATCAAAGCTACGCCCGTATTTTCAACGTTATCTTCTAGTTCGATTTCCTTAGCAATGGTTACACCATCGTTAACGATTTGAGGAGAACCAAATTTCTTCTCCAGAACTACGTTACGACCCTTTGGTCCTAGGGTTACGGCTACCGCTTCAGCCAAGATGTCCATACCGCGTTCGAGGGCGCGACGTGCATCTTCGTTGTAAATGATTTTTTTAGACATAATTTTTTTGATTTGTTAATAGGAACGGGTTAGCAAAAAACTTGGTGATTGGTGATTGGTGATTGGTGATTGGGTTTCGATCTCAGTTACCGATTAGCCACTACCAATTACCAATTACCAGTGACTATGAAACGATCGCTAAAATATCTTTTTCTGCTAGCAGCACATATTCATCTGTGCCAAGTTTGATATCAGTACCAGCATATTTGGAGTAAAGAACTTTATCTCCAACTTTGACTTCTAGGGCTTGACGTTCGCCTTTATCATCGAGCTTTCCAGGTCCTACTGCGGCGATTTCACCGACTTGGGGCTTTTCCTTTGCGGTCTCAGGCAAGAAAATTCCACCTGCGGTTTTTTCTTCTTTAGCGCTTACTTTGATAAATACGCGATCGGCTAAAGGTTTTACTGTAGTTACGTTTAATGTCGTGGTTGCCATTGGTATTCACTCAGTTGACTAGCATTTTTTGGCTTTGTCTAGAGTGTTTTAGCACTCTAGGTGACTGAGTGCTAATTTAACCGAAATGGTTGCAATGGCTATAGTGTGGTTTACCGAACTGAAAGGCTCCGAACTGAAAGGCTAGCGCTGTTAACAATAAACATTTTTGCCAGAATCGGTGGCGCGGCGGAGCCGCGTCACCGATTCTGGTTTTATATTTTGTACTTCATTAAATCGCAAGTCCCTAA
>NZ_LIRE01000363.1 GCF_001402795.1 Pseudanabaena sp. 'Roaring Creek' | reverse complement strand
ATTTATATGGGTACAAATTATTTTTCGGTCGGCTAATTGTCGTTAATTTGCAGCATTAAGGCGGCGATGGCAAGCTAAGCCAAGAAAATATAATACAATTTTTATTATTTTGCGAATTTTTTCTAAATAACATTATAAAAATAAAAAGGAATGCAATTTAAACTCTCTCTTGGCATGGACTTAAGCTTTTTAAGCTTATTGTCAATTATTTGAGATAATTTAACTAAAAATAACTTTCCCCCATCCAATAGCTAACTTTTTTCTATTAAATAGTTAACTTTTACACCTTTTTAATTTATTGTAAAACATGATATTTTAAATTTAGTTTAATGCTTCTTGCTTAATTAGGGTGCGTAGCTAGTATGTATGCTGCGGGACTTTTTAAGAAATATTACATGAGTTGTGAGACTTAAAGTTATGAGATTAACTCTTCGCAATGTCTGCTTTTCTGGTGCTTGCGTTTTAAGTTATTTCTCATCTCCACTTTCAGCTTCAGCGCAGATCGTCCCAGACAGGACTTTGCCTGTCAACTCTACGGTAACGACGACGGGGTCAGTTCATACGATTAATGGCGGTACGACGGTTGGTGTCAATCTCTATCACAGTTTTCAAGATTTTTCGGTTCCGACGAATAACACTGCTTATTTTAATAACGCTCCTAACGTTCAGAATATCTTGACGCGGGTGACGGGTAATAATGTTTCTAATATCGACGGAACTCTTAAGGCGAATGGCAATGCGAATTTGTATCTGCTGAATCCTAATGGAATTGTCCTTGGCGCAAATGCGAAGTTAGATATCGGTGGTTCTTTTGTTGGTTCTACGGCTAACAGTTTTAAGTTTCCCGATGGTAGCGGGTTTAGTGCGACTAATCCTCAGGCTCCGCCACCTTTGTTGACGATGGATATTACCCCTGGGTTGCAGTATGGCAATACTACTCCCGCACCGATAAGCAACACAGGAAATCTATCTGTTGGTAAAGACTTGACGCTTTCGGGTGGAAGTGTCACGAGTACGGGGAATTTATCGGCTCCCAATGGGAATTTGAACCTCGAAGCAGTGGCGGGAAACTTGCAAGCATCGCAGTTTCAGGCAAGTACGGCAACACTTTCGGCGACAAAGGATATATTGCTAAAAAATGGCAAATTTCAAACTTCGGGCGATTTGAATTTGTTAGCTAATAACGGGATAGTGCTGCAAGATAGTGCAACGCAACCGCTTAATTTGTTAGTGGGTGGTAATTTGCTAGTTCGAGGAACGCAAAATGTATTGGCGAACGTGTTGGCAAATCCGAATAGCAGTTTGTTTACTCGAGGGAATGTGGTTTTGCAATCAAATAATCCCATTGATGTGGATGCTCATTGGATCGGGGGTGGAAATTTTCTAGTGAAAAAGCTAGATGGAACTCCTGGGGACTTATACAGCTTAAAAGATCCAATTTTTCAATATAGCGGCAACGTAAATTTTGGTAACTATACTGGAACTTCGTTGCAAATTCTTGCAGGAGGTAGTGTTACAACTGGAGCGATTCAGATTACTGGTGCTAGCGCTCCTTTTAATAACAGCACGGTTACGCTTTCTGATAGTTCGTCTTTGGTTATCGATGGGATAAATACCCCAGTGGTGGATATTCGAGCTGGAGTGCTGCCAAGCGGTTTATTTGCTACTCCTGCGGTTACAGTGACAGGTAATCCAACGAGTGCAAATATTTCTGTTGGCGCGATCGCGATCGATGATACTTCGGCTGCGACTGCTAATAGTCTCGTTTATCTAACAAATCAGTTTGCTCCGAATAGCGCTCTTGCTGGCAGTATATCCGTAGGGGCGATTACTACTAGTAGTTCGTTTGGCAACGCTGGGGCGGTGGTAATTGACTCTAAGGGAGATATCAATGTCAATAATCAAATTAATGCTTTGTCTTTAACTGAGAATGGAGGTAGTGTATCGCTATTGGCGAATGGGAATTTAACTTTTGCTAGCGGAAATGGGGTAAATACTTCTACTTTTGGAACTGGAAATGCTGGAAATATCAACATCAATGTTACAAACATAACGCTAACTAATGGTGGTCAGTTACAGTCAGATATATTTGGAAACGGCAATGGAGGGAACATCGCTATTGCGGCAACAGGCTCGGTGCTTTTTTCTGGTTTTAATGTAAATCCAACTGGAGCGTTTAGCAGAGTGCAAGTTGGGGCAACAGGCAATGCTGGAGACATAATTATTAATGCAGGTTCGGCATCTATAACAAATGGCGCTGAATTGCAAACGCCCACATTTGGCATTGGTAATGGTGGAAATATCTCCATTACAGCAACAAACTCAGTGCTATTCTCTAGCAATGGAATTCAAAGTACCGCCATTAGTTCGGTTGAATCAGGGGCAGTTGGAAATGCTGGGAATATTTCAATCAGCGCAAAAACTCTGTCTGTAGATAACTCTTTCCTAAAAGCGAATACTCTCGGACAGGGAAACGCGGGAAATATTAATATTAAGGTAGATTCGATATCTACAACAAATAACTCTCAATTAACTTCCGATTCCTCCAAGATTGGAAATGCTGGAAATATTACCATAAATGCATCAAGTTTAGTCTCATTCGACAACTCCAGTTATTTAGAGAGTGAAATAGGTGGTTCTGGGGTTGGGAATGGTGGCTATATAAACATTAATGCAAAATCTGTATACCTAAATAATGAATCTTCGATATCAACTAATTCTCAGGGATTGGGGAATGCTGGCAATATCAATATTAACGCCCAATATTTAAACATGCAAAATGGAAGTTTTATTTCTTCGATTGTAGGAAGTAATCTAGGTCAAATTAATACTGGCAATGCAGGGAAAATCAATATTCTCGCAGGTCAATCCATAACGTTAAATGGATATGGAACTGGAATCTTTACTGGAGCATCTGGTAATACCACTGGTTATGGAGGCAGCATTTTCATCGATCCGCAAAACCTAACGCTTCAAAATGGGGCGCAAATTTCAACTAGTAGTTTTGGCTTTGGTATTGCTGGAAATATAACTATATTTTCTAATAATCTCTCGCTTTACAACGGCTCCTTAATTTCTGCCTTTGCTTTAAGCGGTAATGGAGGCAATATCACCTTAAACGTTCCATCAATATTGCTTTTGCGTTATGCTAGTAACATTACTGCCACTGCATTTACCCTTCCCAATCAACTTGGTAATGGCGGTAAAATCGACATAAATGCTGGATTTGTAATAGCAGTATGTACTGAAGACAGCAACATTTATGCCAACGCTTTTGCAGGAAGAGGTGGGAACATCACCATCAATGCTAATGCCATCTACGGACTTCGATATAGTTCGCAACTGAACCCACCCTTTAGCGAAATCGTCGCAAATAATATAAGTGGAACTTTGCCAGGGACGGTTACCCTAAACACCCTTAACTTCGATCCCATCCGAGGAGTGACTGCATTACCGAACAACCTCGCCGATCCCTCCAAACAAGTTAATCAAAGCTGCGCCATTGGAGGCAAACTATCCAAACGAGACAATAGCTTTACTATTTCAGGCAAAGGTGGCTTACCCAAGTCTCCTACCGACGAGCTTTCTAACACTCAGTCTCTAGTAGAACTAGTCAATCCCGTATCGAGTAGCACCGATCGCGCATCTATACCCGAACCAACACAGAATGCTACTGCCAATACCCCCAAAGCGATTGTCGAAGCAAATAACATTATTCGCGATAGTCAAGGCTTTATCAGAGTAGTTGCAGCATCGACCCCTCTCAGCCCTGCCATACCTCAGCTTAGCTGTCAGTAATCAAAAAATATTCAAAGAAAAACATATTCCTGAGGAAACCCACCTTGAAACTCAAAACCAGTCAAATCTTTATCAATAGCAGTATTGGAACATGCTTATTACTATCTCTAATGACTGGATGGAACGCTCAGCCCAGCATTGCGACAAATTCTAGCCAAACTTCCCCCGAAGTCACAACCGACAAATTTATCAGTCAACCCTCAACCAATAATCCCTCAAATCTAATTCAAATAGGACAACAACAATACCAAACAGGACAATATGCCAAAGCGATCGCCACGTGGCAGCAGGCAATGGATATCTACACAAAACAAGGCGATCGCCTCAATCAATCAGTCACTCTCGATAATCTCGCCCTAGCCTATCAACAACTCGGAAACTGGAAAGAAGCCAATCAAGCGATCGCCAACAGTTTAGAAGTTCTGCGATCGAGTCCTAAAGAGTCCTCATTACTCGCTAACACCCTCAATATCCAAGGCAACATTCAACTCGCACAGGGTCAAGCTAAAGAAGCATTAACAACTTGGCAAAAAGCAACGGAAATTTACGAACAATTAGGGGATAAAGACAGCACTATTCGCAGCAAGATTAACCAGAGTCAGGCGCTTAGAGCATTAGGCTTATATCCGCAAGCCAGAGAAAATAGCAAACAAATCCAATCGGATCTCGAAAACCTTCCCGACACATCTCTCAAAGCCGCTAGCCTGCTCAACCTTGGGGAAGCTCTGCGACTGAGCGGCGACTTTCAAGATGCTCAAGATGAATTAAACAAAAGTTTAGCTCTTGCGAAGAAACTCGATAACGCTCCCATTATTGCCGATGCTCTCCTTAGCTTGGGAAATACCGCCTACAACCTCAAAGACGTTCCCAAAGCGATCGCCTACTATCAGCAATTAGCCAATCTTAATATTTCTGTAACTCCCAAAATCCAAGCTCAACTAAACCAACTACAACTCCAAATCGAATCTAAACAGACAGATTCATCTCAACAACTAGCAAAAGATATTCAGGCTCAAATCCAAAACCTACCAACTAGCCGTGCTTCAGTCTATGCAAGGGTAAATTTCACGCAAAGCCTGCTCAAACTCAATCCCACTTCCAGCGATCGCGAAGCTGCGGCGCAAATCCTCGCTACTGCCGCACAGCAAGCAAAGGAAATAAACGATCCGAGGGCTGAGTCCTACGCGATCGGCTATATGGGCGCACTTTACGAGCAAAATCAGCAGCTTGCGGAGGCTCAAGGCTTAACCGAAAGAGCGCTTGTCCTCGCCCAAACTAATAATGCCTCAGATATCGCCTATCGCTGGCAGTGGCAACTCGGACGAGTACTTAAGTCTAAAGGCGAAAACAAACAAGCGATCGGAGCCTACAGCGAAGCCGTCAATACCTTAGCTTCCATTCGTGGCGATCTGGTGTCTAGCAGTTCGGACGTGCAATTTTCTTTTCGCGAAAGTGTCGAACCAGTCTACCGACAGCTCGTCGCTTTACTGCTAACTCCCGAAACAGGGAAAGAAGTCAGTCAGGAAAACCTCACGGAGGCTCGTAAGGTTATCGAATCGCTACAGCTAGCAGAATTAGATAACTTTTTTAAAGAAGCTTGTCTTACAGGCAAATCCACCCAGATTGATGAGGTAGATCGCCAAGCGGCTGTTGTTTATCCGATTATTTTACCCAACAGTATAGAAGTTGTCATTTCACTCCCAGATAAGGATCGGACTTTACTTCACAAAACCACTAAGATTTCTCAGGCAGATCTCGAAAACCTTTTGAGCAACCTTCGCAAGACCTTAAGCCGCACTGCCCTTGTGTCAGATACTAAAATCGCCTCTAAGAAAGTCTACGATCTCTTGATTGGCGAAGATATAGAGGCAAAGCTAAAAGAAAAAGATATCAAAACCTTAGCATTTGTGCTTGATAGCTCCCTCAGGAATTTACCAATGGCAGTTCTTTATGACGGGCAGCAATACTTGATTGAGAAATATAATCTCGCCCTCACCCCTGGATTGCAACTCCTCGATCCTCGTCCCCTCAAAAGGCAAAAGCTAGAAGTATTTACTGGCGGTATAAGCAAAGAAACTCAATTTGTTAGCGAGGCAAGTAAGAAAACTCAAAATTTTAATGCCTTACCAAACGTCGAGCGTGAGTTACAGCAGATTGCGTCAGTGGTTAGCAATCAACCACCGCTTTTAAATGAAGAATTTACCAGTCAAGCGATTCAAGAGCAAATTAGGAAGATTCCCTATCGAGTCGTCCATTTAGCAACTCACGGTCAATTTAGCTCTGATATTAATGACACCTATGTTCTGACATGGAAGAATCGTCTTGATGTCAAACAATTAGGAGAAATGCTCCAAACTAGAGACCAAGATATTAGAATCCCGATCGAGCTATTAGTGCTCAGCGCTTGCAAGACAGCTAAGGGTGATAGTCGTGCTGCCCTCGGATTAGCAGGAATCGCTGTGCGATCGGGTGCGCGGAGTACGATCGCTAGCTTATGGTCGGTAGAGGATAGGGCGACTGCAACATTTATGGAAAACTTTTATAAAGAATTGGCAAAAACTGGAACGACTAAGGCTGATGCTTTGCGCAACGCTCAGATCAGCCTTCTCAAAAAGCCAGATTTTAAACATCCTTTCTATTGGTCTCCCTTTGTTTTAATTGGGAACTGGTTGTAATTTAAACAGTCAATTTTTCGAGTATGTAAATAGAAATCAAAAAAATTATGTTTTATAAATATTTGCCTCGCTACTTTTCACTATTGCTAATTGCCGCATTATTACAAAGCTCCTTATCATCTATATTTTTAGCAAGTGCTTACGCTCAAAAAATCAAAGGATTTGATCCAGATTCGAGCAATCCGACACCAAAAAGTTCTTTAGGAGGTGGAGTGCGCGGCTTGTTCGATCCACCTGTTGGAGAACCCGACCCCACAGTTAGCATTGGTGGTGGCAGGCGAAGCAGCGATGGGAAATGCCCTAAGGATCGCAATGTCCAAACTACAGATGATAAAGCTAGCGAGGCTTTAGACCAACAACTTACTCCCTTGTTGCCTTCTAACAAGTTTGGTCTTACCTATTCAGCTAATCCTAAATTTTATGTCTATGTTCCCAAGACCTCAGCAGTTGCCCTTGTATTTACGCTTGAGAATCGGGATGGAGATGGAATCGAAGCGAAAAGGATAATCCTTACTAATACACCCAGCATTGTTGGCATTCAATTTGATAAACCGTTAGAAATCGGGCAAGATTATAAATGGATAGTCTCTGTAGATTGTGTCGATCCCGATCCTGAAAATACTTTTTCTGAAGGAATTGTCCGTCGTGTCAAACCAAATTTAGCTTTGATTGGCAAATTAGAAAAAGCTTCAGAGATCGAGCGTGTAAATCTATATGCTAAAACTGGTATTTGGTATGAAGCACTGACTAACTTAGCAAAATTAAGACTCGCTCAGCCTAACGCTCCTGATATAAAAGCTCTGTGGATAAACTTACTCAAGTCCTCTAGCTTTGAATCTTTGGCTAACAATCCTATCAATAAATAGGGCTTGCTCAAACCCGTTATTGTTGCAAACAGTTAAGCGCTGGTATTGCGGGACTATCAGGTGTCGACGCTGATACTACTCTATCAAACGACAGTGACATTGGCGAGTGGCGACAGCGATAAACTCTGTCATTTTTACCGATCGCTAGTTGTCGCGACAGCTTGCGATTGATCGGCAAATATATAGTTGGATGAGCGGCTAGCTGCCTCATCAATAGCTATCATCAGGTAAACGACAGCATATTTAACCTAAAAGTTGATCGTTGTCGTCCCGCCAATTGCCGTGTCATTTAATACCATGCTATTGCTCAAAAATAGTGTCATAGATGACAGTATGTAAGCGAGACAAACCTATTCAGGCTAACATCTATAAAATTTTGATCTTTTATAGATCAGATCTAGAGGGATCGATGTATGCTTAAATTGCAGTTTTTTATCTACAGGAGATTACTTACCTAGTTTTCTACCTTTAGACATCAAAAAAGCCAGTGCTTGGAACCACTAGCTCTTTGACTACCTGAAGGTATCTATTAAATTTAATATTCGAAAATGGACAGGCGTTGCTTTGACGGGCAATTTTGTTCAGTGCTTTCTTATATCTTAACGCAAGATATAAGTTTAGCAACAGTTTTTGCTGCAAATTTTTTAATTTTTTGCAAAAGCCAATAATTAATTATTGAACTGAATTCAAAAGGTCTGTCTATTTTCTGATTGAAGTCGCTACAACTCTTGCAATCAGGACAATCTAGATGTTTTTAATTTTTCAACACTTGTTGAAGGAGATCTACTTAACGATCTCTCCGATCAAGCTCATCGGAGGTCAAAAATAATGACCTCCTTAAATAACCAGTATTCTTCCAGAAAGTTTTCACCAACTAAGGTAAATAATCCTTGTCCAATCTGCGATGACATCAAAGGTAAATGTCGAATTGCCTCCGATAACCAAGATTTTGTGCTGTGCATGACCCATCCCAGCGATGTCAGTCAGGCGGATTGGAAATATCTGGGCGAAACCAATGGCAGTTACTTTGCGGGTAA
>NZ_LIRE01000362.1 GCF_001402795.1 Pseudanabaena sp. 'Roaring Creek' | reverse complement strand
TGTGGCTTCGACTTCGCTCAGCCAACGTTAGCTGAGCGGAGTCGAAGCTAGATAACTGGGTGGGACATTTTTTATCCGCAAGAGCCTTATAACGTCAGTTCGGATTAAGCTGACAAATTTTTAAAAACCAAAAGCCAAAAGTAAAAGCCTTGCTATGTAAGGCTTTTACTTTTGGCTTTTGAGAAAGGGTTTGTTACGTAAACCCTTTCTCAAATCCCGTTTCAAATTATTCAGCCCAACTATCCTGATAGCTGAGCAAAGTCTAAGCCTCTTTCAATTCATTGTTGGATCGAGTATATTAAAGAATCCATTTTGTCAATTTTTTTAATAAAAACCTAACATTTCAGAAATGAAGCATCGCAAAACTGTAAGATTGTTGCAAATAGCTTCACTTAATCATTAAAGGAATAGCTCAAAGTGACTAAAGGAACAGAAATCATTGCGATCGCTGCACGGGAAATTCTCGATTCGCGCGGCAAACCAACCGTTGAAGCGGAAGTCAAATTGGCAAACGGCGCAATCGGTCTCGCTCAGGTTCCCAGTGGTGCATCTACAGGAAGTTTTGAAGCCCACGAACTACGCGACGGCGATAAGCAACGCTATGGTGGCAAGGGAGTTTTAATCGCAGCCCGTAATATTACTGAAAAAATTCTGCCCGAATTAAAGGGTATAGATGCGCTCAATCAAGAACTCGTCGATCGCATCATGATCAAACGTGATGGTACACCCAACAAATCCGATTTGGGAGCCAACGCAATCTTAGCGGTTTCTCTGGCAACAGCTAAAGCTGCTTCGGCGGCAATCGGTCAGCCCCTATATCGTTATCTAGGAACCCCGCTATCCAATGTATTGCCCGTTCCTCTGATGAATGTCCTCAATGGTGGGGCTCACGCCGACAATAACGTCGATATTCAGGAGTTTATGATCGTGCCCGTGGGCGCACCCACTTTTAAGGAAGCATTGCGCTATGGTGCGGAAGTATTTGCCGCCCTTAGCTCGGTACTCCATGACAAGGGCTTGTCTACAGCCGTGGGTGACGAAGGTGGCTTTGCCCCCAACCTTGAGTCCAACCAAGCCGCTTTAGAACTACTCATTGATGCAATTATCAAGGCAGGTTACAAACCAGGAGAGCAGGTTGCGCTAGCCCTCGATGTTGCCTCCAACGAACTATTCAAGGATGGCAACTATGCGATCGATGGTAAATCCCTTACTCCTCAAGAGTTTGTTAACTACTACGAAGGCTTGATCTCGAAGTATCCCATCGTCTCTATCGAAGATGGCTTACAGGAAGATGAATGGGCTAGCTGGAAAGCGATGACCGATCAACTTACCCAAACCCAGTTAGTTGGTGATGATTTGTTTGTGACCAATAAGACTCGTCTAGAGCGCGGTATTCGCGAAGGTTGTGCCAGTGCAATTTTGATTAAGCTCAATCAAATTGGTAGTTTGACTGAAACGCTAGAAGCGATCGCTACTGCTGACAAAAACGGTTACCGCTCGGTAATCAGCCATCGTTCGGGCGAAACCGAAGACACTACCATTGCCGATCTTGCCGTCGCCACTCGCGCAGGTCAGATCAAAACAGGATCTCTCTGTAGAAGCGAGCGCGTTGCTAAGTACAACCGTTTATTGCGAATTGAAGCCGAACTTGGTAGTCAAGCTGTTTATGCTGGTGCGGTTGGTCTAGGACCTTCTCGCTAGATTTAGCTCCAGCTTGCGAGGCAAAGAAAAGAAGGTTGGCGCAAAGCGCCAACCTTCTTTTCTTTGCCTCGCGCTGCGAAAGATCATTTTTTTGAGAACTGACAAAAAATTTGCCAAAGCTCTTGTGTAAATGCACAAACTAGTATTATTATTAATAACGGTTCAATGGCGAGTGTAGCCAAGTGGTTAAGGCAGTGGTTTGTGGTACCACCATTCGTGGGTTCAATTCCCATCATTCGCCCTTTAAGATTCAAACCACAAAAACATAAGGAAGGTCATCTTGTGACCTTCCTTATGTTTTTGTGGCTATATTTTTGTGGCTTGATTGTATAGTCGTTTTAAATAACTTGTAGACGGGCTTCGACTTCGCTCAGCCCTCGGTGTAAG
>NZ_LIRE01000361.1 GCF_001402795.1 Pseudanabaena sp. 'Roaring Creek' | reverse complement strand
ACAGCTATAAAAACCAAACCCAGTAAGGGTTTTCAAAGCTCAAAATGGATACTCTATTTTGAGCTTTGGTACTCCCTTGCCAGTAAAAAATTAGACGTTGCGGCACTTCGCGCCGCAACGCTAATTCTTGGTTTTGTATGTCTATTTCTTTGGTGGGAAGGGAGTATAACGCTCTCTGGACTGCTGATCGCGAAATGTCCTAAGTAGTTCGAGAAATACAGAAAAGCATACCGCCCGCGCAGCAGGCGGTATGCTCTCTGGTTTTGGTTTTTAATTATGCCTAGCTACTTAAGACAGGTGACTATAGCCATAGGTAATTACCTATCGAAGTCATAGAAGTTTTCAGGTTGCCCAAGATCGAATGAAAACTTCGCTAGTTATTCCTAAATACTGCTTGAGCTTCTGTTATACAATACTTAGTAGCAGTTTTAAATCCTTAACAATTTGTTGCATTGAATATTATGGCACTGAAAAAAGGCACCCTCGTTCGCGCTGTTCGTGAAAAGTTAGAAAATAGTCTTGAAGCATCGGCAAATGATCCTCGTTGGTCATCGTACATTTTTGAGACATGGGGCGAAGTGTTAGAGTTTCGTGGTGATTATGTGCAAATCAAATTTGCTAAAGTCCCTACACCTGTAATCTGGCTTCATAAGGATCAGCTAGAAGAACAAGCGGCTTAATCCATAGGAAATAATTACAACCCAAAGCCTAATGTGGCGCACGCATCGTGCGCCACAGCATGCTTTGGGCGGCGTTAGCGCTACTTTTAGGAAGTTATGACAGTAATTTTGACCAATGACGATGGGATTGATGCCGAGGGGCTTTGGGCTTTGCAACGGGCGACGGAACTATTTTTCGGGAATAAAGGGGCGATCGCTGCTCCTAATTGCGAATATTCGGGTTGTGGTCATCAAGTAACAACCAAAGCGCCGATCGCGATCGCCCAACGCGACAAAGATATTTATGCGATCGCTGGATCGCCTGCGGATTGCGTGCGGGTTGCGATCGCCCATCTATACAGCGATGTGAAATTGGTGCTGTCGGGCATCAATCATGGCGGTAATATGGGGGTAGATACCTACATGTCTGGAACGGTTGCGGCGGTGCGCGAGGCAGCTTTTTATAATATTCCTGCGATCGCCATTTCCCACTATCAAGATCGGCGGCGAGAATTTAACTGGACTTGGGCATCTGAGACTACTGCGCGTGTAATCAAGCAACTTCTGGAAATTCCCCTGCCGCCTCAGTCCTATTGGAATGTGAATTTGCCCCATTTGCCTGAAGCAGAGCAAAATCTGAACACTGAAGTAGTTTTTTGTGAAAAATCGAATTCCCCATTACCCTTAGAGTTTCAGACTGAAGGCGATCGGGTGACCTATGCAGGTCGCTATCACCTCCGCGATCGCACGCCAAATACTGATGTGGATGTTTGTTTCTCTGGCAAAATTTCAGTCACCCAAATGAGGATCTGAGAAAGGGTTTGCTACGCAAACCCTTTCTCAAATCCCCAAAGTAAAAGCCTTGCTAAGCAAGGCTTTTACTTTGGGGATTTTAAAATTTACTAGCTTAACCCGAACTGACGTTATAGCTGTCGCCAAGTGTAATACCAATTCACAAAATGGCAACGCCATTTTGTGAATCTCAAAACCTTACTGATTTTTTAATTCACTGAAGTGTTGGTTCACTTCAGTGAATTAGAAAACAAACCCCAAGAATTGAATGGCGGCGCTTCGCGCCGCCATTCAATTCTTGGGGTTTGTCAAGTGTAGCTTATTTACAATGCTGTGGAGAAGATGAAGCCTAGGCTATTTAATTAGCGATTCACTAAAAGTGCGAATTATGGGCAATGTATCGGTAAACCAGCCGAGCCCCAAACCTCCACCCGCAATCAAGGCTAGGACAAAAAAGTTCCATCCCCGATTGTTCATAAAAGCGCGAAGTTCGTTTCGAGCCACATACATCAACAATGCCCAAACGATGCTGATGCCTAGGGATAGGGCAAACTGTGATTTTTGGAAGAACACAAAAAAGACTGCTGCGATCGCCCATCCAACGGCAACAATCCAATCTACGCCAAAGGCGATCGCACCAGCAGGAATCCAGATCCGCCAATCTGCCTTGTGAATCGACAGCAACCATCCGTAGACGATATAACCAAATAGGACAAGAGCTAATGATAATAGCGGTAATTTTCGTAAAGAACGCATATTTTGCATCTCCAGACAAAGCGTGTTAGTTAGAGCTTATATTACAAAAATGGAACTTCCCCTAGTCCTTGACGCAAAATCTGGGGATTGAGATCGTCGGTAAGATCGATGATGGTCGAGACCTCATAACTGAGCTCGGAACCATCGTCAACGATGAGATCGACTAACTTATAAAAGTAATCGAATAGTTCAATTTTGGAAAGGGTCGAAACATGGCGCTGTTTGCTACCTTTGCCCTGATAGTCCAACTCCAGACTGTCTAGAACGTCTTCTTTCAAATTTGCAGAAGTAGAAATAACGGGATTGCCTAATGCTTCAATTAGCGCTTGCGATACCATGTGATTGGGAACGCGAATGCCCGTGGTTTTGCGTTTTGGATTTAACACCAATTTCGGCACGAGCTTGGTCGCTGGCAAGATAAAAGTAAATGGACCTGGAACCAAACTTTTCATCGTGCGATAATTGGCATTGGAGACATTGGCATATTCCGCAATATTAGAAAGAGAAGAACATAAAAACGTTAGAGGTTTGTCGTTCGACATCTGCTTCAGCTTGCGAACGCTCTCCACTGCCGACTTTGACATCAGATCGCAACCGATCGCAAAGACCGTATCCGTCGGATAGAGCATGATTGCGCCATCGCGTAAAGCATCGACAATCTGGGCGATCGTACGTGCTTGAGGATTGTCTGGATGCAGTTGGTGGATCGTAGCCATAATTATGTCTCTTGTTAAAGCCTCAAGAGGCTTTGGGGAATAACAGAAATTTTTTAAAAGTCTGGCAAAGCCAGACTTTTAAAAAATTTCTGGGGGTTTTCAGAAAGCTCAAAACATTTTTAGTTATCTAGAAGTAACCAGATAACTGTACTTTTTCTAGAGGTATTCTCTATTTAGTAGAGGTTGTAGCACTTCAGGAATTAAAATGCGTCCGTCAGGTTGCTGATAGTTTTCCAGAATGGCGGTCATTGTGCGTCCCACGGCTAGTCCTGAGCCATTGAGAGTATGCAAAAATTCCGTTCCCTTTTTACCTTTATTCTTAAAACGAATATTGGCGCGTCGAGCTTGGAAATCTAGGAAATTAGAACAACTAGAAATTTCGCGATAGGTATTTGCCGCAGGCAGCCATACCTCGAGGTCATAGCATTTGGCGGCACTAAAGCCGATGTCTCCCGTGCAGAGTTCCATTACCCGATAGGGAAGCTTTAGGGCTTGGAGAATGGATTCCGCGTCGCGTACTAACTTCTCATGCTCCGCCGCCGAGTTCTCTGGAAGTACAAATTTGACCAGTTCCACTTTGTTGAACTGGTGCAAACGAATTAATCCTCTGGTATCGCGTCCATAGCTTCCTGCTTCGCGACGGAAACAAGGGGTATAGGCACAGTGATGAATCGGCAGATTCTCACCCTCAAGGATTTCATCGCGATAGAGATTTGTAACGGGAACTTCCGCAGTCGGAATCAGCCACAGATCGTCTTCAGCACATTTAAACGAATCTTCAGCAAACTTGGGTAGCTGACCTGTGCCTGTCATGCTGGCGGTATTGACAAGCAGGGGCGGCGCAACTTCGGTATAGCCATTAGCGGTATGGGTATTCAGCATGAACTGAATTAGGGCGCGTTCGAGGGCGGCTCCCGCACCAATGAGATTGACAAAGCGAGTTTGGGCGATCTTAACAGCGCGTTCAAAGTTAAGGATGCCCAACTTTTCGCCAATTTCCCAATGGGGCAAGATATCGGTGCGGCTAGTCTTATATTCATCGCCCCAGCGCCGCACTTCCACATTTTCATCTTCATTCGCGCCGATGGGTGTGGTTTCGCTAGGCAAGTTGGGCAGGGTCATCAAGATTGCATTACTCTCTTCCCGCAAGGATTTTTCCTTGGGTTCGAGTTCTGCTAGTAATTGTTTGACTTCTAGCGATCTCGCTTTGAGTGCTTGGATTTCTTCGGCAGGGGCACTCGATTTCATTTTGATGCCGACTTGCTTGCCGATGTCGTTGTTTTCGGCTTGCAAATGCGATCGCTGAGTTTCTAACGTCCGAACTTCTTGCTCTAGTTCGACCAATCTACTAATGTCGTAACCTTTGCCTCGGCTGTTGAGGCGAGCTTGTACCTGTTCGGGCTGCGATCGCACGAGCTTAATGTCTAACACGGACTTTTATTTAACCTAAACGCACTCAAAGCATCATAACTCACTGTATTACCGTTAAGGCGATCGTTAATTTTTGATTGCTATAGCAATGTAAGGTTTACTTAGGATATATGGCTACCGCCAATCTTATTAGAACAAAATTAAAACCCAAGATCGTGCTGTCGCGCTCC
>NZ_LIRE01000360.1 GCF_001402795.1 Pseudanabaena sp. 'Roaring Creek' | reverse complement strand
TTGCGCCGCCATTCCCCTCTTTGGTTTTATAGCTGCCGCCTGCCAACTATATCAGAACATAAACCCCAGAGAGAGTTGCCGCGCGGAGCACGGCAACTCTCTCTGGGGTTTTGATTTTGTCCTAACAAAACTGGCGGCAGCTATAAAAGCTGGCTTCAGATGTATCTCGGTGTTTGGGGCTGTAAATCTTGGTTGGCATATGCGATCGCGATATTTTGACCACCAAATCGCCGCCGCGATCGCTGCTACTGGTAGGAGTGATTATGCGGGGCATAAATAATTCAGGATGTAGTGCTTTCCAAAAATATTCCACAAAATGGGCGATTTCACGATCGCTCATGCCCGTTTTCCCCGTGGCAATTAGTTTGCGTTCGGCTTCAATGCGCCATTGCAGGCTGTAGGTATAGTCTTCAGGGACAAGAACGATCAGACTATCGAGGTAGTCCCAGAGCGGCAAGTAATTGTAGAGGTTGGCGTTACATTCAAGGGCAAACTCGCGATCGCGCTCCGACAGAATGGGCGGGACAAAATTGCGAAATGCAGAAACAGGCAGAGGATGCATCCCGACAAACCAGCCTTCAAACAGGACGATATCTGCATTTTCAGAAATTTCAGGCTCGCCCCGATCCCCTGCCCCATCATGTAACGACTTATCAAAACGCGGGATAGCAATCCCTTGACTATGGGCAGACGAGCGATCGCGTAATTCCCGTAAAACTTCAATCCCTAAATCAATATCGTGGGTACTAGGGGGACCTCGCCAAATTATTTCGGGACGGCGATCGCGTAATTTTTGGCGATCGGTATAGGTTTTATAGAAATCATCAAGGGAGATGCTCAGGAAGGTCTTACCTAGATGGCGCAACAATATATTTAAGACATACCCTAGGGTGGTTTTGCCTGTGCCTTGTCCACCTAATAGACCTTGGATTAATGTGCGCCCAGCTTTTTCTTGCTGAAAGGCTAGCCTTTGGGCGAGGGGTAACCAGTAGTACCACAATAGGGAAAATATGGCAGCAGGGGGCGAAATTAGAATATTTTGACGACTCAAGGCTTGCGAGATCTCTGGATAAACTAACGCCATGAGACGCGATCGCCGATCAACGATGTCATTAAATACCTCATCAAATACCTCATCGACCCTATTTGCATTTGCGATCGTCTCGATTGATAAAGCATCGAAGGGCAAAAAACAATCGCTATTTTTTTTGATGTCCCCCACTAATAATTCACGATCTGAGCTGGGTAAGCGATCGCCTTGAATTATTAGTTCAAAAATTCTTATAGGTATATTTTCGATCATTTCCTTACTTAACAAGGCTTCTACACGATCTATCCGATCTATTAGCTATACAGATTACAAATTTACAAAAATTAAGCTATTAATTAACAATTATTTAACATAGAATAAAATCAGTGAGTAATTATACGTAGGCTCCTCCACACAAACTACATATTTTTACTTAGTCCCTAAATTAGTTAGATCCATTACTAAACAGAAAAAAATTACAACTATGAACCTGAAAGCTCTTTTGATTGTTGCAAGCCTTGGATTATCTGCTGGTTTGGTCTCCTGTGCTACTGAAACCCCTGCCCCTCCTGCTGCTACAACCCCTTCTGCAAAGCCTTCTGCTGATGCTACCCCTTCTGCAAAGCCTTCTGCTGATGCTTCAAAAGACAAAGCTACCCCTAAGCCTGGTGATGCTATGAAGCCTGATGCTAAGCCTGGTGATGCTATGAAGCCTGATGCTAAGCCTGGTGATGCTATGAAGCCTGATGCT
>NZ_LIRE01000359.1 GCF_001402795.1 Pseudanabaena sp. 'Roaring Creek' | reverse complement strand
GGCTATAGCTATAAGACAGTATTATACTGAAATTTTCTCAATAGATAAGATAGACGACACATTGAAATACCCATTCTTACCTATCTATAGCTACCGCCAATTGTATCAGGACATAAAACCCAAAATCATGGTGTCACGCTCGGCGCGACACCATGATTTTGGGTTTTAATTTTGTCCTAATAAGACTGGCGGTAGCTATAGAACTACCAGTTAGTAGATAGGTAAAATGCTTTTCATTCTCATTATCAAAATGCTAGTTTTTCACAATTCTCAGCCTATCGATTGTCAAGTGATTCAAAACCTAAAAGATAAATGATGACACGAAGCACTATTTCTCATCTCTTAGGTGGTATGTTTCGACTTTGCTCAGCCCAGATATTCCGTTATCTAAGCGAAGTCGAAGCCCTATTTTTTCACAATTGGCTTTTTTCTTAGCTTTTTTCTTATAAAGGGGAACCAAGTTGTTTCCTGTATCTGAAAGTGTAACCGCGCTAGATCCGATTTAAGTTGGGTGATATCTTAAAAATCGAAGAAATGAAAATAACATAAAACAAAGGTGTAAGGAGTCAATCATATGCGTCAAGTAACTACATTCATTCTCAGTCTTGCTTTTTGTATTCCCTCGGTAGCGACGATCGCTTCTCCCGTAAAAGCAGAGGAAACCAGTGCTAAATATGCTGAAATCAAAAACGAGCGCATCCTCACTGTGACAGGACGCGGCGATCGCTTGGTGAAAACCGTTAAGGCAAGAATTCAGCTTGGGGTTAATGTTGAAGGAAAAACAGCGATCGCCGTTCAAACTGAAGTAGCCCGTCAAGCTAATAGTATCGTCTCGACCTTGCAGCAGCTCAACGTCGAGAAGTTGCAAACCCTGAGCGTACAACTCAATCCCAAGTATGTCTATGAAAACAATCGCCAACGTCAAGATGGATTTACGGGACAAACTAGTGTTAGTTTTGTCGTGCCTCTAGAACGTGCGGGAGAAGTCCTCGATGCCGCAGTTAATTCAGGGGCTAACCAAGTCGAACAGATTAGTTTTATCGCCAATGATGCCGATTTATACGCTGCTAAGCAACTCGCTTTGCAAGATGCCCTCAAAGATGCCCAAGCTCAGTCCAATACAGTTTTAAGTACTTTAGGTTTCTCCCAAAAAACGATCAAATCAATCCAGATTATCGATTCAGGAGTTTCCTACCCGATCAATCAGCCACGTTTTGATAGCTATGCTAAAGCAGCTAGCGTAGTCCCAATTTTAGGTGGCGATCAAAAGATTGAAGCTTCAGTAACGCTGCAAATCACTTATTAATTAAAAGCTAAGACTAGAGAGCGTACCGCCCACTATGTGGGCGGTACGCTCTTCTGATTTTTAAGTTTACTTATGCTTAGCTAATTAGCGTATTTGGCGACAGCTATATAATTGCGCCCAGCTACTTAGAGTAAAATGCACAAGCCTAGAATTAGGTTAGCTACAATTTTGCAAAATAATTAAATTCTCAAGTATATTGCCAAGACTAGCGTTGCTGGGCTTGGCAATATACTTATGTTTGTTAGCACAAAATCCTGTAGCTTTATCAGCTCTATACTTGAGATCTCCCTTGACCATTCCCATGCTTGATTATATTCGTGATGGCAGTGAAATATATCGTCGATCCTTTGCCATCATTCGCGCTGAGGCAAATTTATCAATCTTACCACCCGAACTTGAAGTGGTTGCCGTGCGGTTAATCCATGCCTGTGGTATGACCGATATTGTGGGCGACCTTGCCTATTCCGAGGGCGTAGTAGAAATTAGCAGAAATGCGTTAAAGAACGGTGCAAATATTCTTTGTGATGCACAGATGGTAGCAAATGGAGTCACCCGCAAGCGCCTACCTGTCAATAATTCTGTGATTTGTACTTTAAACGAACCTGAAGTACCAGAACTCGCCAAGCAAATTAATAACACCCGTTCGGCGGCGGCAATGGAGCTATGGCGATGGCATTTGGAAGGATCGATCGTGGCGATCGGTAATGCGCCCACCGCTTTATTTCGGCTATTAGAAATGATCGATCGAGGTTTGCCCAAACCAGCCGTTATACTAGGATTCCCTGTAGGTTTTGTGGGTGCGATCGAATCAAAAGCCGCATTAGCCGCAAATAGTCGTGGTGTACCCTTTTTGACCATTCACGGTCGGCGAGGGGGAAGTGCGATGGCAGCCGCAGCCGTGAATGCATTAGCGATGGAGAATGAGTTATGAACCCTGAAAACAAGAGCGAAATAAGGTCGGGAAACCTCTATGGTTTAGGAATTGGTCCTGGCGATCCAGAGCTATTAACAATCAAGGCTCATCGTATTTTAACCTCAGTTCCCGTGATTGCCTATCCTACGATGGAAAGTGGCAAAGTGCTTGCAAGAGCGATCGTTGCAGATTTTATTCGTCCAGAGCAAATAGAAGTACCGATGCCGCTACCCTTTAGCGTCGATCGCTCTTCACAACCCTATTATGATATAGCGGCAGCGAAGATTGCCGAACATCTATCGACGGGTCGCGATGTCGCGGTGTTATGTGAAGGCGATCCGATGCTTTACGGTTCCTTTATGTATATTTTTAATCGCCTCTCCGATCGGTTTCATACCGAGGTGATTCCTGGGATATCTTCCACCTTTGCCAGCGCTGCGATGTTAGGCGCACCCTTAACCTATCGAAATGACGTGTTGAGTATTATGCCTGCGACCTTAGAAGCAGATATTTTGCGCGATCGCTTAGCCGTTGCCGATGCCGCCATTATCATTAAGCTCGGCAGACATTTTGCCAAGGTGAAATCCGTTTTAGAAGAATTAGACCTGTTTTCTCGCGCCCTATATATCGAACGCGCCACCATGCCCAATCAGCATATCAAGCCGATCGCATCAGTTACTGCCGATGAAGTTCCCTATTGGGCGATCGTCATGATTCCCAGTCAAACCAAGCCTCAATAGAATGCTCCAGCCAATGACCATCGAGCCAATGACCATCGAACAAATACTCCCTTCCCACCAAAGAAATAGACATCAAAAAATAATAATTAGCGTTGCGGCGCTTCGCGCCGCAACATCTAATTATTTACTGGGAAGGGAGTAACCATCGAACAAATAATGATTAAGTGAATGAATATCTAATGAAACCCCCTGCCATCATCATCTTAGGAGAGAAGAGTGTCGCGATCGCTCGACAAATCCAAAATACGATTCCCCATGCCATTGTTTATGGATTAGCATCGCGTACTCAATCTGCCGATCGCCAATACACCAAGTTTAGCGAAATTGTAAGCGAGTTATTTTGCCAAGGACATGCCATTATTGGGATCTGTGCCGCAGGGATTTTAATCCGCTCCCTCGCTACTTTACTCTCCGATAAGCGAGCCGAACCACCCGTAATCGCGATCGCTGAAGATGGCAGTGCTGTTGTTCCCCTCTTAGGCGGACTGAATGGCGCGAACGATTTAGCTAGAGCGATCGCCAATACCCTCCAAATCCAAGCAGCGATTACAACCACGGGCGATCTTCGATTTCAAACCTCCCTCCTATCTCCTCCCGATGGCTATCGACTGCTGAATAATGATGAACAGGCAAAGACATTTTTAGCGGATTTATTAGCTGGGAAAACAGTTAAACTAATCGGCACAGCACCTTGGCTCAGCGAAAGCTATCTTCCTTTTGCCGATGATGCGACCCATCGGATAGAAGTAATCTCCAACAAAATCTCCTTAGAATCGATAGAGTCTCAGCTAAGCTCCACCTATCTAGTTTATCAAACCACCCTAATTGATCGGTCGGAAACTGGAGGAAAGCTATCAATTATCGGCACTGGTCCAGGAGCAGCAAAATGGATGTCTCCAGAAGTTAAGGCAATTCTAGAGGATGCAACGGATTTTGTTGGTTACAAAACCTATATCAATCTAATCAAAGAATTTACGCGAGGGAAGCCCGTTCATGCTTCCGATAATCGAGTAGAACTCGATCGCGCTCGTCTCGCTCTCGATCTGGCGGCTGAAGGAAAATCAGTGGTCATCGTCTCTTCTGGTGACCCTGGGATTTATGGTATGGCAGCCGCAGTATTTGAAGTTTTAGATCGGTCACCCGAGCCTCAATGGAACCAGATTGCTATTTATGTCGCGCCAGGAATATCTGCGGCTCAAGCGGCGGCGGCGGCGATCGGTGCGCCAATCGGGCATGACTTCTGCATGATATCTCTTTCCGACATTCTCAAACCTTGGGAAATTATCGCCCAGCGCTTAACTGCTGCCGCCCAAGCCGATTTTGCGATCGCCATTTATAACCCCATTTCGACTCAACGGCGCTGGCAACTCACAGCAGCTAGAGATCTGCTTTTACAATGGCGATCGCCCGATACGCCTGTGATTTTAGGTCATAGAATGGGACGTAAAGGCGAAAATGTAAGAGTTATTTCTCTCTCCGAACTAGCTCCCGAACTTGCCGATATGCAAACAGTGATTATTGTTGGTTCCAGTAAAACTAAGAACCTGCAATGGAGCGATCGCCAGTATGTTTATACACCTCGCAAATACAATTAAATTGGTAAGTAGCTAAGCATAAGTAAACTTAAAACTCAGAAGAGCATACCGCCCGCGCAGAGAGCGGTATGCTCTTCTGGGTTTTGGTTTTTATAGCTACCACCAACTGTATCAGGACATAAAACCCAAAATCATGTTGTCGCGCTCCGCGCGACAACATGATTTTGAGGTTTAATTTAGTATTGTCTATCTGCTTAGAGAACCCAAAATGATCTATCAATCTAACTGGATACCCCATGAAGGAATTGTGACTCACGCTGGAGGACAAATTCCCTCTAATATGGATTTCTTTGCTCCCCCACCAATCGAAATTGGCTCAATTCTCTCCGCTGAAAGCAATCTAACTCACTCTAAGCAGCCTATTCCCATTTCTACACGCATATCCCTCTCCTTAATCGCTGGCGGATTGTTAGCTTACGGTATTCGCTACATTTCCAAGACCGACGAGGTTAACATTATCGCGATCGCAATTGGTGCGATCGTGGGATTGATTCTTTATCTGATTACGGAGTTTCGCTACTCATGCTCCTATGTTGGCGAACAGGGAATTGTCAGGCTATTCATCAAGGGGTCTCGTACCGCCATCCCCAAAAAACAACAACTCTGTTTTAAGGATGCCTCAAATTTATATGTGACTCAAATTCGCAACTATGTCAATGGAATTTACGCAGGAACGGCATATACCTACAGATGGAAACAAATTTCAGGAAAGGACTACTGTTTGAATGGACAATATCATGCGGAGAAAAAAGTTCCTAAAGATGGAGATAAGTGGCATTTTGCCAATACAGCCGAGCGAGTATGGAGCATTTATTTACTAGAATCAGTCAATGAAAAGTTAAACAGCTTAGGATATGTGGAATTTCCGATGACAGGAAATCCCAAAGCCGTAAGAATTGGTAGGGGCTTTATGGAATTTGTAACAAAAGATAAAGAGCCTCAAAGGGTTGCCGTTACTGAGATGAAGGATATTACTTTAGGTGGAGGAGTTTTTCAATTTAAACATCAAGATGCTAAGTGGTGGTCTGGCAAAGGCAAATATTCTTTCACCTATAGCAATATTCCTAATGCAAGGCTATTTCTAATTGTTCTTGAGAGTTTAACGGGAATTCGCTGGCAATAACCCAAAGCCAGAGAGCGTAACACCTGCTGCGCGGGTGTTACGCTCTCTGGCTTTGGGTTTTAATTATACCGAACTATAGCTGCCGCCAACTGTATCAGGACATAAAACCCCAAAGAGAGTTGCCGCGCTCCGCGCGGCAACTCTCTTTGGGGTTTTGATTTTGTCCTCACAAAACTGGCGGCAGCTATACTTATAGATCGCTTATAGATCTAGATCGCTTAGATCGCTAGAATAGATCGCTTAGGGAATCGATCAATTTTTGATTTTCGTTTTCTAACCTTACCGCAACTCTAAAATAGCGATCGCCTAGTTCTGGGAAACTCAGACAATCGCGAATGAGGATTTTATCCCTTTGCAATAGTTCCTTTTGCAAAAATGAACCTGCAATTTCTGTTTGCACCAACAGGTAATTGGCTGCATTTGGCAAGGGTATTAGCCCTAATATTTGCGATAAGCCTTTGAATAGCTGCGATTTGGCACTTTTTAACCAAGTCCATGTCTGTTGCTGAAATTCCCGATCGCTGAGGACAGCGATTCCTGCGGCGGCAGCAAAACTATTGACACACCAAGGATCTCGCCATGCCTGCCATCGCCGTAAACGGTCGGGGTGGGCGATCGCATAGCCAAGCCTCAAGGCAGGCAAACTATAGAATTTTGTAAGCGATCGCAAAATCACTAAATTAGGATGAGATGGAACTAAATCAATTAAGCTTTGTTGCTGTTCTGGTGCGAGAAAATCCATAAAAGCTTCATCGATTACCACCAAGGCAAACCTTTCGAGATAGGGCAAAATACTATCTCTAGAAAATAAATAACCTGTGGGGTTATGAGGATTGTTGATCAGGATTCCTTTGGTATGAGAATTACTAATTTCGGGCAGATCCGTCTTAAAACTTACAGCTTGATTGCTAATTAGAAATGGATATTTTTCCACTTGGCAATCGAAGGTTTTTAGAGCGCGATAGTAATCGGTAAAAGCAGGCGTAAAGAGCACCGTGGCAACTAATTGCGAAAGATCGCGCCCCACCCAAGTTAATAGCTCGGCAACTCCGTTACCAGCCAAAATCCATTCCGAGGACAATTGATGAAACTCGCCTAAGGAATGTCTGAGTAATGTATATTCTGGGTCGGGATAATGACTCAAATCTGTGAATTGGGACTGGATCGCTGCGATCGCTGATTTAGGGACACCTAGAGGATTAATACTTGCCGAAAAATCTAAGATCTGGGCTGGGGATATGTTAGCCATCTCTGCCGCCCATTGTCGATTTCCCCCATGGATTGGATGTAAACGCTCAGACGATTGCATAGTTTTTTATTTTAGATTCTATCTCAGGGGTATTGACTGCTGTTGGCTACTCTTATAGCAGTAGCCAGTTATGTTAGGACAAAAACAAAACCCAGAAGAGTGTTGCGGCGCTTCGCGCCGCAACACTCTTCTGGGTTTTATGTCTTAACTTATTTGGCTATAGCTATA
>NZ_LIRE01000358.1 GCF_001402795.1 Pseudanabaena sp. 'Roaring Creek' | reverse complement strand
TTATGTCCTAGTACATTTGGCGACAGCTATAGTTTCTTACCCAGCCAATAGGTTTGCATTTGTCCTTTACCCTTGATCTTGATCGCACCGCGCTCGATTAAATTAAATTTATGTTTGAGGATTTCGCAGGTTGCCGCTGACACTTGAATTTTGCCAACTTCGCTATGGGACTCCATACGACTCGCCACATTCACCGTATCGCCCCATAGATCGTAAATAAATTTTTGCGTGCCAATCACTCCCGCAATAACTGCACCCGTATGAATACCCACACGAATTTGCAACTGTCTACCTGTTAAATTGCGAAGTTCGGCAACTTTATCCACCATATCTAGTGCCATCGAAGCGATCGCCTCCGCGTGGTTTTCTGTAGGGATGGGAATGCCCCCAGCCACCATGTATGCATCGCCAATAGTTTTAATTTTTTCTAGCCCATAGGTTTCGCTGAGCTTATCAAAGCTTGAAAAAATTAGATTGAGAAGATCGACCAAATCCTGAGGTGATAGCTCTGAGGACATTTCGGTAAAGCTAACTATATCGGCAAAGAGAACCGTAACGGACTCAAAACTGTCGGCAATGACCCCTTGGGACTGCTTCAGACGATCGGCGATCGCTTTAGGCAATATATTTAATAACAGCCTTTCCGACTTTTCCTGCTCGGTATAGAGGGCTTCTTCAGCGCGTTTGCGTTCGGTAATATCATCAAGAACTCCCAAAATCCCAATAGTTTTACCATCAGCATCAATGATCGGTAACTTACTAATATCTAGCCAAATCGATTGCCCATCTTCATCTAGATTGAGTTTCTGTTGAATGACATGCAGTTCTGGAATATTTGATTCCATAATTTGGCGATCGTGCTGGCGAAAAATATCTGCCAATTGAAGATTCCCAATCAGATCGTAATCCGTCTTACCTACTACACTTTCTGGACTATCCAGTTGGGCATATCTTGCCCAGTTTTTATTGCATCCTCGAAAAACCAAATTCGTATCTTTCCAAAAAATCTGCTGCGGAATACTGTCAATAATTAATCGCAGATAGGTTTTCTGCTCTTCGAGTGCCTTCTCTGCCTGTACTCGCGCCGTAATATCCTGAAAGCTCCACACGCGCCCAATAATCTGCTCGCCTAATTTTTGCGGACGAGAATAGCGCTCTACGACCCTGCCATCGACTAGTTCAAGAACGTCATAGGTTTCCATTTCAGGATGGTGATAAAACTCCTGCGATCGCTGCATAAAGTCCTGAGGATCGCGCATTTGCTCCGCCAGAAACTCAAGTCTAAGCGCATAATCAGGCAACGATAATACTTCTTGGGATAGCGCAAACATATCCACAAACTGTTGGTTATAGCTGGTAATATGTCCAATTCGATCCACAGCCAAAATCCCATCCGCGATCGATTCAAATGTGGCTCTTTGTAAACTTAAAAACTGCTCAAGGGTAGATTCGATCCGCTTCCGCTCAGTGATATCTACACCAATAGAAAGAATCTCCAGCATATTCCCCTCCTCATCCACAATAGGACGATTTGACCAAGATATCCATACTTGCATTCCATCACTGCGAGTATTTTGACTTTCCTGAAACATATAGAGATCGGCTTCATTAAGACTCGCATTCATCCAAATTGGCAAATTAGATGTCTTAGGATCGGTAGTAACTGGAAAAATTGTTCCTTCGATATTTTTACCAACTACTTCATCTTCCCTAGAAAAGCCAAAAAAAGTTAAGCCATACTCGTTCAGAAATTTAATTTTGCCCTTAGTATCTCTCCTTAAAATAATGCAATTGGCGACTTCGACGAGGGTGCGATATTTAGCCTCACTTACTTTTAATGCCTCAGTCCTTCGTTCTACTCGACTTTCTAATTCTTCATTACTTTTAGCCAATGCCATAAAAGAGATCTGCAACTGCTCCGCCATTTGATTAAAAGAATCTGCGAGGATTGACAGTTCTCGGACGTTAGCAGTTTCGATCGGATGGTAGGGCTGACCGCTAGCAAGATCGGCAGATGCCGAGAGATTAGCGAGCATATGCGAGGCATCAATCAGTTTTTGAACGGGTTTCGCAATCCATTTTGATGTATAGAAACCCGTTAAACTCGCAAAAACTAGGGCTAAAGCACATAGCATGACTGTATTGCGCGTATTAATATCAATGCGATCGCGAAAATCCTGTTCTGACACAGCGACGATCAAAAGCCAGTCCAGCCCTTGCTCGCTTCGCAATCTAGCAATCTGGATATACTGAGTCGATCCTTCCCATTCCATTTGAATTTGCTGACGATCGGGAATATTCGCAGGGTTGGGATATTTTTGAGAGAGATTCTGAAAGATCGATTTTAATAAGGGATTTTGACTTTGAAGGGCATGAAGTCTCATTTGTCTACGATCTGAGATATTGCGATCTGAGATATTGCGATCTGAGATATTGCGATCTGAGATATTGCGATCTGAGATATTGCGATCTGAGATATAAGGCAGTTCTGAAGTTGATGTCGCGACAATGTCGCCCGATGGTTCGAGGATGAAGGCTTGTCCCGTTTTCGCGATCGTTAACTGTCTGAGAAAGTCACCAATTTGTGAAAGAGTTAAATCGATCGCTAAGACTCCCCGAAGATTGCCCGACTCCCCATAAATCGGCATAGAAGCCGTAATCCCTAAAATTGGACGCGCCACAAATAGATAGATCGGGCTCCAAACCGCATGACGGAATTTAACCGCTCCTCGATACCAGGGACGTTCTTGGGCATCAAAAATATTCACTTCGATTTTATTTAGCACCCTCCCAGCGTCATCTAAACGATAGATCGACTTTTGCCTTAATAGTTTGGAAAATGGCTCTAGGGTTAATTTGGTTAATTTAGTTGATGAAGAGCGATGAAGTACGAGAGCATGATCCTCCCTTCGTTCAATTCCTATAAATTCCCCTTGAGGATTGGTCGCATAGAAAAAATAGAGGATTTTTGATTGACGCATCTGTTGCCAAAGTAATGCATCCAAGCTATCTATATTTTCAAAATTCAGTTTTCCAGCCTTAGCGATCGCACCATAGGTCTGTAACACCTCTAAAGGAGTATCAAAGTATCCCCGCACATGGGTTTCAATTGCATTTGTTACTTCCAGCCCAATTTTAGGAGCTAGCTCCTGAGTCGCTTCGCGTCCGTTTTGGATCGATAACCACCCAGTTACACCCACCGCAGCAATCACCTGTGTTACAAATGGAACGATCAGTAATAGCTTTAGTGAAAGTTGATAGCGATCGTTGGAAGCCTTATCTTGGGAGAAAAAAGCAGGCATATAAGAGCTGCAAAAAAGTCTATACTGCCAATGATAAAGCGATCCCTACTTAAAATTACGAATTTACGCTTATTGGCGCAGATTATTTCCATTTTGACACCTTAACATAGAATTTTTATCGCCATCCTCAATCATTTAAATCAAGATACTTTTAAATCAAGATACTTTTAGTTTTCATTATTGAGATAGTCCATACATTATCTTTGTTCGATTATTATTTAAAATCAGCATACTCATTACAATTATTTAGGTTTTTCTCGGATTATTTGAGAAATAATTTTAAGTAATAAATCGTAAATATAGGCAAAATTTTCACAACAGACTAATTCTTCAATTTTAGAGATTTGACAAAAAATCCTTGCAAGCAATAAACACAAACATCAACCATTTAGAACTTTAGATTTTCAATTTTAAATTCATATATTGGATACTTGAAACAATTAATTTCGATGCTAAAATAAAATTAGGATTAGAAATTTAAATAAAGTGCAATATGTCTAATATTTCTCAATCTCAGTCTAAATCTATTAGTTCATGTATTAACTACATAAGTATTGGATACAAATACATTCATGGACGGAACAGTAAAAAATATATCGATCTATTTACTCAAATTGCTAGACAAGTCCTTGAGACTATTGCTAAATGCGACGCTCCCTATCATAACTTAGATCATACTTTACAAGTAGTTTTAACTGGGCAAGAGATCTTATATGGCAAAAGCCTTTGTGAAGAACCAATTTCACCTACAGAATGGATTGACTTCATAGTTTCTTTACTTTGCCATGATATCGGTTATGTGAAAGGAATTTGTAGTAAAGACAGTCCATCAGAACACAAATTTGCAACTGGAATTGGTAATGATACAGTGATCATCGATTCCAGAGCTACTGGTGCTAGTTTGACCCCATATCACGTCGATCGAGGCAAGCTATTTGTAGAAGAGACTTTAAGTAACTACGATTTAATTGATGTAAAAAATATTCAATTAAATATTGAATTCACAAGATTTCCTGTCTCCAACAAAGAAACCTATAAAGATACTATTAAGCTTCCTGGATTAGCAAGAGCGGCGGATCTAATTGGGCAACTATCTGATTCTACTTACCTTTCCAAATTGCCTGCTCTATTTTCTGAATTTGAAGAAGTCGGCAATAATAAAAATTTAGGCTATTCAAGTGCCAGCGATCTAAGAGCGGGCTATCCTCGCTTTTACTGGCATTGCGTATCGACCTATTTACATCATAGTATTCGTTATTTAGAGGTCTCGACTACAGGCAAGGCAATTTTGTTAAATATGTATAATAATCGAGATACCGTTGAGAAAGAATTAGAACGTCTATATAGCGACAATGAGAATATCTTCAATCGCCTATTAAACAATATAAAATGATTAAAATAAAATGATTAAAATCCAGTTATAGCAATTATAGCTACAATCACTTGTACTAGGACAAATCAAAACCCAAGAATTAATTGGCGGCGCTTCGCGCCGCCAATTAATTCTTGGGTTTTGATTTGTCCTAGTACATTGGCGACAGCTATATAAATAAGCCGAGAGAGGCTCTAACTTCGCTCTGTCATCGGGATGCTTTAGTCGAGCAAAGTCGAAGCCGAATTTTCTCGCAAATGTTAAGGATTGCTATAAATGATTTATTTAGGAAAGACTAATCAAGAAAAGGGAATCTTTTCCGCATTACGAGAGTAATAAAAACGGCTTAGTAGCTATTTATTTCTATCACCATAGCTTAAGTCCTAAAGCCCAAAATACAGGGTTACAGCTTTCGTATACCAAATTTTTCATTTGCATTCTAGTTTTTCCAGAGATTTGTTGAGACCTTCCCGAATAATGACTACGCAATTCCGTTGTAGCGATCGCTGAATGCGTGACAAAAAGCTACCTTATAATGGCAATGATCTCATGGGTTTATACGGGTTTATGAGGCGGGTTTATGAGAATTTAATTAAGACATCCTACTCAAGACATAGATTTGTTAGTACAATCCAAAATAGCCGCCGTAAAAATTGAATTACGTCCAAGCTAACTTAAGCCCTCTAGTATCACCTTTTCAGTCCATGATGAATAGCACCGCATTGCCCGTAAAACAAGGTTTGTACGATCCACAGTTTGAACATGATGCTTGTGGAGTCGGCTTTATCGTACATAAGTCAGGGAAAAAATCCCATGCGATCGTCGAGCAGGGGCTGACGATTTTGGAAAACTTGGAGCACCGCGGCGCTTGTGGCTGTGAGACAAATACGGGTGACGGTGCAGGGATTTTGATGCAGATTCCCCATAAGTTTTTGGTAAAGGTTGCCGCCGCCGCAAATATTACCTTGCCAGAGGTCGGTCAGTATGGCGTAGGTATGGTATATGCTTCGCCAGATTCAGAAACCCGTCAAAATGGAAGAAAAACTTTTGAGAGACTGGTAGAGTCTGAAGGTTTAAAAGTTTTAGGTTGGCGCGATGTGCCTACCGATAATTCGCCATTGGGGGCGACCGCGCAATCGAGCGAGCCATTCATGCAGCAGGTATTTATTCAGAGATCGCCCGATCTCGTTGATGACCTCGCTTTCGATCGCAAATTATTTGTAATTCGCAAGCTCGCCCATACTGCGATTCGCGCCACCAATATCGATGCCTATTGGTATCCCTCTAGCCTATCCTGTCGCACCATCGTCTATAAGGGGATGTTGATGACGGCTCAAGTCGGACAGTATTACGCCCACGATCTGCATGATCCAGATATGGAGAGCGCTTTGGCTCTGGTTCACTCCCGCTTTAGTACCAATACTTTCCCCAGTTGGGAGCGATCGCACCCTTACCGCTACATTGCCCACAATGGCGAAATCAATACTTTGCGCGGCAATATCAACTGGATGATCGCCCGCCAGTCCATGTTTGAGTCGGATTTGTTTGGCGATGACATTCAAAAGATCAAGCCCGTCATTAATATCGATGGCAGCGACTCTACCATTTTTGATAATGCATTGGAATTGTTAGTTCTTGCAGGGCGATCGCTGCCTCACGCGGTAATGATGATGATTCCTGAGCCTTGGACAGCCCATGAGTCCATGAGTGATGAGAAAAAAGCCTTTTACGAATACCATTCCTGTTTGATGGAACCTTGGGATGGTCCCGCCTCGATCGCCTTTACCGATGGCACGATGATTGGTGCGGTACTAGATCGCAATGGCTTGCGTCCTTCGCGTTACTACGTCACTAAGGATGATTTGGTAATCTTCGCATCAGAAGCTGGTGTATTAGAAATTGAACCCGAACGCATCGAATCGAAAGGTCGCTTGCAGCCAGGACGGATGTTCCTCGTAAATATGGAAGAGGGGCGGATTGTTGCCGATGAAGAAATCAAGCATCAAATCGCAACCGAACATCCATACCGTGAATGGATTAATCAGCATATGGTGGACATTGCCAATCTCAAGGATGGGGAAGCGACGGAAACCGAAGCGATTCCGCTTACACAACGTCAAATGGCGTTCGGCTATTCCTTTGAAGATTTGCGCTTGCTCTTAACGCCAATGGCACGCGATGGCGTAGAAGCTGTGGGCGCAATGGGAGCCGATACCCCCTTAGCGATTCTTTCCAATCGTTCCAAACTTCTCTACGATTATTTCCAACAACTATTCGCACAGGTAACCAATCCTCCCATTGACTCGATTCGCGAAGAGATTATTACTTCTGCCGAAACTACCATTGGGGCAGAACGGAATTTGCTCAAACCTGAACCAGAAAGCTGTCATTTGATCGAGCTAAAGACTCCGATTCTCAGCGATGCTGAACTTGCGAAGTTGAAGCATATTAATGAAGGTGGTTTTAAATCAGTTACACTTTCCACTTTGTTCGATCCTAAAGATGGAGTCAACGGACTAGAATCGGTGATCGCGAATATTTGCGATCAAGCCGATCAAGCGATCGCCGATGGCGTAAATATTTTGATTCTGAGCGATCGCGGTGTCGATCCTACCAATGCGCCCATCCCTGCATTATTGGCGGTATCAGGATTGCATCACCATCTCATCCGCACGGGAACTCGTACTAGAGTCGGTCTAGTACTCGAATCTGGCGAACCTAGAGAAGTGCATCATTTTGCATTATTGATCGGCTATGGTTGCGGCGCGGTAAATCCCTATCTTGCCTTTGAAACCATCAAAGACATGATCGATCAACATCTCTTAGTCAATGTCGAGTTCAAAACTGCGGTTAAAAACTACATCAAGTCGGCGACCAAAGGCGTAACCAAGGTTGCTTCCAAAATCGGTATTTCTACCATCCAAAGCTATCGCGGCGCTCAGATTTTTGAAGCCGTTGGCTTGAATCAAGATGTGATCAAGAAATACTTCACTTGGACAGCTTCCCGCATCGAAGGAGCGGATTTGGAAGTAATCGCCCGTGAAGCGATCGCTCGTCATACCCACGCCTTCCCCGATCGCCCTGCTAGCGGTAATACCCTCGATGTGGGCGGCGAGTACCAATGGCGCAAGGATGGCGAAGCGCATCTCTTCAGTCCTGAAACCATTCACGCCTTGCAAAAAGCCGTGCGCGATGGCAACTACGAACTGTTCAAGAAATATTCTGCCCTCGTCAACGAACAGAATCAGCAGCATTACACCCTGCGTGGCTTGCTCGATTTCAAATCCCGCGAATCGATTCCCATTGAAGAAGTAGAACCCATTGAATCGATCTTAAGCCGATTCAAAACTGGCGCGATGAGCTACGGTTCGATCTCGAAGGAAGCCCATGAAGCTTTAGCGATCGCCATGAATCGCATCGGTGGCAAGTCCAACACGGGCGAAGGCGGCGAAGATCCCGATCGCTACACATGGACAAACGAATTTGGCGATTCCAAAAATAGCGCGATCAAACAGGTTGCCTCTGGACGTTTCGGCGTAACCAGCCTCTATCTCTCCCAAGCCAAGGAGATTCAAATCAAAATGGCTCAAGGCGCAAAACCAGGGGAAGGCGGTCAACTCCCTGGCAAGAAAGTCTATCCTTGGATTGCCAAAGTCCGCCATTCCACCACAGGGGTCGGCTTGATTTCACCACCGCCTCACCATGATATCTACTCTATCGAAGACCTCGCCGAGTTGATCCATGATCTCAAAAATGCCAACCGCGCTGCCCGTGTCAGCGTCAAGCTCGTATCGGAAGTCGGCGTTGGCACGATCGCCGCTGGCGTTTCTAAAGCCCATGCCGATGTCGTGCTCATCTCTGGCTATGATGGCGGCACTGGCGCATCGCCCCAAACCTCGATCAAGCACGCGGGCTTACCTTGGGAACTCGGACTCGCGGAAACCCACCAAACCCTCGTTCTCAACAATCTGCGTAGCCGCATCGTCGTCGAAACCGATGGACAGATGAAAACAGGACGTGATGTCGTGATCGCAGCTCTGCTTGGGGCAGAGGAATTCGGCTTTGCCACCGCTCCCCTCGTCACCCTTGGCTGTATCATGATGCGCGTCTGTCACCTCAATACCTGCCCCGTCGGTGTGGCAACCCAAGATCCGCAACTGCGTGAGAAGTTTACAGGCGATCCCGCCCATACCGTCAACTTCATGACCTTCATCGCGATGGAAGTCCGCGAACTGATGGCGAAACTCGGTTTCCGCACCCTCGATGAAATGGTCGGTCGCACCGATATTTTAGAAGCGAAGCAAGCCGTCGAGCATTGGAAACTCAAGGGCTTAGACTTCTCGAAGATTCTCTATCAACCAGAAGTTGGCGAAGATGTCGGTCGCTATTGCCAAATTCCACAGGATCACGGTTTAGATAAATCCCTTGATATGACTCTGTTGTTAGATTTATGTCAAGCAGCGATCGTTGATGGCGAACCTGTTGAGGCAATAGTTCCCATTAAGAACATCAATCGGGCTGTCGGTACAATTCTCGGCAACGAAATCACCAAGCGTCATTGGGAAGGATTGCCCGATGATACCGTACATCTCCATTTCCAAGGCACGGCTGGTCAAAGCTTCGGTGCTTTCGTTCCCTCTGGTGTGACGATGGAACTCGAAGGCGACACCAACGACTACCTCGGTAAAGGACTAAGCGGCGGGAAAATCATTCTCTATCCCCATAAAGCTTCGACCTTTGTCGCGGAAGAGAATATCATCGCTGGTAATGTCGCCCTCTACGGCGCAACCAGTGGCGAAGTCTACATTCGCGGCATCGCTGGCGAACGCTTTGCTGTACGAAACTCTGGCGTAAATGCCGTAGTCGAAGGCATCGGCGATCACGGCTGCGAATATATGACTGGTGGTAAGGTCGTTGTCCTCGGCTTAACAGGACGGAACTTCGCCGCAGGTATGAGTGGCGGTATTGCCTACATTCTCGATGAGGCAGGCGATTTCGCAACCCGTTGCAATACCTCAATGGTTGGCTTAGAAAAACTCGAAGATCCTGAAGAAATAAAGGATCTGAAGCAGTTGATTCAACAGCACGTTGACTATACGGAGAGTGCGATCGGTGAGCGAGTTCTCGCTGATTGGAATGCGATGCCTCCTAAGTTCGTGAAGGTAATGCCCAAGGATTACAAGCGGGTATTGCAAGCGATTAAGGAAGCCTTGGAAGATGGTTTGAGTGGTGATGATGCCCTCAACGCCGCCTTTGAAGCCAACTCCCGCGATGTCGCCCGTATCGGTGGCAGCTAGATAACAAGAGACAAGGGGCGCAAGCCCCTTGTTTTTTATGTGATAATTTAGGTATTAAAAACTTGATCGAATAAACACCAAGTTTATGAGTACCCCTGTAACTATTGAAGACATCTATAAGTTATTCCAAGCTTCTCAAGAGGATTATGATCGCCGTGCTGCTGAAGCCGATCGCCGTGCTGCTGAAGCTGATCGCCATATGGTAAAGCTAGAAAAAACAGTTGATAGAACTAGTAGGCAGTCAAGTAATTATTGACGGGTAGAGGCGAAGCAATTTAATGCGAGCATCAGCAGTAGTAAATTGCCAATTGACTTTACAAGAGAGAGAATTCCTGCGATTTTCCCAAGCCGAGACTTCCTGAATCAAAAGCTGTTTATCAGGAATACGACGGTCGAGA
>NZ_LIRE01000357.1 GCF_001402795.1 Pseudanabaena sp. 'Roaring Creek' | reverse complement strand
TATAGCTATAGCCAAATAAGTTAAGACATAAAACCCAGAAGAGTGTTGCGGTGCTTTGCGCCGCAACACTCTTCTGGGTTTTGTTTTTGTCCTAACATAACTGGCTACTGCTATACTTTTAAAAAATTTCTTGGTTTGGGTTTGAGCGCAAAGCGCTATAGTGATGTGCAGCATCGTAGTATTGGAAGATTATTCGGAGGTATTAGCTTATGTCCGCAGCAACTAAAAAATATCGATTAATCACCCGAAGCGACTTTGATGGTGTTGTCAGTGCTGTATTGCTCAAAGAGCTCGATATGATCGATGATATTCTCTTTGTCCATCCTAAAGATGTCCAAGATGGCAAGGTGGAAGTCTGCGATCGCGACATTTTAACTAACCTACCCTATACCGAAGGTGCACACTTAATTTTCGATCACCACACCAGTGAAACAATGCGAGTGTATGACACTCCTGACAATCATATTATTGAGGGTGAAGCCCCTTCTGCCGCAAGAGTCGTCTACAACTATTACGGTGGTAAGTTAAAGTTTCCGAAGGTCTCGCAGTTAATGATGCAAGCGGTAGACAAATGCGATTCCGCTCAGTTTGATATTAATGATATTCTCCACCCTGAAGGCTGGGTATTACTAAGTTTTCTAATGGATTCGAGGACAGGCTTAGGTAGATTCCGCGAGTTTACGATCTCTAACTATGCCTTAATGATGGAATTAGTGGATGCCTTTCGCACGATGCCCATCGAAGAAATTATGGAACTTCCGAATGTAAAGGAACGGGTAGAACTTTATTTTGTCCAGCAAGAAATTTTTAAAAAGCAAATTCAACGCTGTGCTGAGGTTTACGACAAGTTAGTGATCGTTAACTTACGCGGTGAAGAAACGATCTATGCTGGCAATAGATTCATGGTCTATGCACTATATCCCGATTGTAATATTTCTATCCATTTGATGTGGGGGAGACAAAAGCAGAACGCCGTATTTGCAGTTGGTAAGTCTGTACTCAATCGCACCTGTCCGATCAATATTGGGGAGTTGATGTTGAGGTATGAGGGAGGAGGACATGCTAATGCGGGGACTTGTCAGATTGATAACGATCGGATAGAAGAGATCAAACAAGAACTCATCGATATCATCACCCGCAATAATCTAATGAAGCCTTCAATATCATTTGAAAGCTAGAAAACCCAAAACCTAGAAGAGCGTACCGCCCGCGTAGCGGGCGGTACGCTCTCTGGTTTTAAGTTTACTTATGCCTAGCTACTTAGCAGGATTATTAGTTGAGAAGATATTGTAATTTTAAGCGTAGGGTAGCTAGAGCGTTGGCGCGATGACTAATACGAGCTTTAACTTCTGGAGGAGTTTCTCCAAAGGTCTGTTGAAGTTCGGGAATTAAAAAAATAGGATCGTAGCCAAACCCGCCATTACCCATTGGCGATTCAGTAATTACTCCTTTACAAACACCAATTGCATCGGCGACGATTTCGCCAGAGGGCGAAGCGATCGCGATCGCACATACAAATTGAGCTTCGCGATTAGAGAAATCACGAAGTTCTGTTAATACTCGATTAATCCGATCGCGATCGGTAGGAGCATACCTTGCCGAAAGTACTCCAGGAGCGCCATTGAGGGCGGATACTTCTAGTCCTGAGTCATCAGCGATCGCCCATTGCTTGGTAGCGATCGCTACTTGAGAAGCTTTTAAATGGGCATTCTCAATAAAGGTTATACCTGTTTCCTCGACATCAATATTGTCAGGCTTAGCGATCAGTTCAACCCCAAAATCTGCCAAGTAAGAACGAAACTCTTCTACTTTTCCTGCATTACCGCTAGCAATTACTAATTTGTGCAGTTGCGTCAATACATCAACCATTTTTGTTTCACCCACCATTTCTGCTCATTACTTAATTATCGATCAATTTTTAGGTTTTATACCCTATTTATTATATTTGAGCCTACATTTATTAGAACTTACAGAAAAAACACCTAAACGTTATGATTAATCAACAATAGATTCGCAAATAGATCTGCAAATAGATCTGCAAATAAATATTGCAGCGCTTTGCGCTTAAACCCAAACCAAGAAGAATTTTGAAAGCGTTGCGAAGCAACGCTTTCAAAATTCTTCCTGTGGTTCGTTTGATCGGTAATTGCTGTAAGCAATGGTGTAGCCATTTCTTAATTTGGTATAGCAAGACTGGTGGCAGCTTGGAATGCTTTATTAGTCCAAAGGATGAATGGCGGCGCTTTGCGCCGTTATTCATCCCCTGATATTTTACTGATTATCACTGCTTCGCGCCACATTTTTGCATAGAGCACAGTTATAGCAGGATATTGTCTATATTTATGGATTTAAGCCCAAGAAGAAATCAGCTTGGAAGCGATCGCTAGTTTCGGAATACACAAAAACCGCACCGCCTAATCTATCGATCGTTTTTTGGAGTAGTTCTGGTAAAACCTTTTTTGTGGATTGGTCGGGGCTTGATGTTTCAGATTGGGGAGATTCGGGATTGGGGGGAGCCTCAAGTTCGCTGAAATAGGCAATAGAGAATAAAGCGATTTGCTTGGCGATCGCATTGGCATTGAGATAAAAATAGCCAAAATTAGGCTTGGGCATATCCGCGATCGCATCGCGAAACATTTCCGAATCCGCAAGAGCAGGCTTGGGAGTGGGAATAAAATCTGCCACAGTTTGATAACCAATTGTGAGGATTAGAGTCTGGGGATCTCGCCACCCATAGGCAAAGGCACTTTGTGTTTTTCCAACTTCGCGATCGTCAGGAAACTCCAGACTAGTCAACAAAGTCGTACCAATCTGACGTTTTTTGACTTGGGCAATGTTTTTGGGAACTAAAAAGTTATTAAAGTACTTAGTTACTTTACCCAATGTCTTATTAACAGCATCGGGCTTAGATGTACGGATGAGCATTCCCGCCGCGATATCACTGCCAAATTCTTTAAATGGAGAGCGATCGCTGGGGAATATCGTAACGGCATATTCTCCATCCATCAAGGCAATAATATCCTTCTCAATGTCTAGATCTAAATTAGGATCGGCGATCGAAGAAGAGAGCGTTCGCAATCCATCCACAAGGATTCTATAGGAAGGCTGTTTTTTTGACTCTTCCACAAACCATTGCCATTGGCGACTAAAATTGCGACTGGTAATTGCGCCATAGATATTTGAGGGCAAGTAGGACAGTAGCCGATCGCTAGTTCCATTATCCTTGGGTACTGGGGGACGCACCTCCGCAAAATAACTGTTACTTTGACTGCGTACTCCCTTAGGATCAAACCATGTAAACAGATCGAAACTGCTGTACTGTCCGAGGGTGTATTGCAAACCTTGCAGATATTCGGAACGACTTAATCCCGGAATTTCCGAAGTCTCAGGCAGATCCGCCGCTAAGATTTCGGCAATCTGCCCCAAACCTTTAAAATCTCCATAGCCAGCTAGCAACGAACGATCCCATAGAGGATGATTGAGCGATCGCAAAAAGAGCTGGTTCTCCGCCAAGGAGGGCAAAGTCTGCTCGGAATTAACCGCAGACAGATCGACCATCTTCTGAATTGCCTGCCGATCAGTTGCGATCACAGCAACTCCACTGGGCAGTTGAGCGATCGCCAATCGTTGCAACCTGAAGTCAAAAAAGCCAGGAATAATTGGCTCATTGTCTCTAGGATTAGGAGGATACTCATTTTTATTCTTGAGATCTTTATTCTTGAGATCTTTATTCTTGAGATCTTTATTCTTGAGATTCGCATTCTGGAGATTCGCATTCTGGAGATCGGCATTCTGGAGATCTGAAGCTTTATCCTGTAGATGTGATAAAAGAGATTTTCGTGAGTTTAACCCTTGCGAAAGCACAGGCTTCCTGTCACCAAACTTCTCCTCCTCAAATTGCCACTCTAAGATTTTGACATTTTGATATTGGATTTCAGTTGGTTTCGGTAAGTTGAGCTTCTTTAATTTTTGCAAGAAAAGCTCGAACTTTTGTCCATCAACGATCGGTGCAAGCGCCACAAACGATAATTCGCTATCGCCACCATTGCCCCATAGGGAAATCGCTAATTCATTACCTAACCAAGGCTGGACATCCTTAGTAATAGAAAAACCAGAAGACAAGGTTATAAAGCTCAGTAATTTATCAAGAGCTAAAACGGGTGATACGGATGAAGAACCTAAGACTTGCCAAGAGGAGCGATCAATATCGAGTATCAAAAAGCCGATCGCATCAGAGGGAATTTGTTTAGCAAGATTGAGGGAGCGCCGCGCAAATTGATTGGAGCCTGAATTCTGAAGAATCGCTTTGGGCTGAGCCGCAATTATATTCAGCTTTGAGCTTGGGTCGGAAACTGGTAACTCATTAAGCGTATTGGCGATCGCAGGAGTAGATAGGCTACCGACATTGACCGCGAGAATCGTAGCTGCAAACAAACTCCTCACTGAATAAAACCTCTCTGAAATTGATGACAAGACTTAGCGATGAGAACGGACTAGCAAAAACGACAATTTCTACAACACATATCCCACAATACACATATCCCAGAACACACATATCCCACAACACATAGTATCGCCCATTATTGTTTGTAGGATCTTTTAGTACGCGCTTTTAGTATGAGCTTTTATAGCTATAGCCAAATAAGTTAAGACATAAAATCCAGAATAGTGTTGCGGCGCTTCGCGCCGCAACACTATTCTGGGTTTTGTTTTTGTCCTAACATAACTGACTACTGCTA
>NZ_LIRE01000356.1 GCF_001402795.1 Pseudanabaena sp. 'Roaring Creek' | reverse complement strand
AGAAGATTTTGTCGTGCCACCAGAGGAGGATTTGAGAATGTTGTTGGATTTAGCCCTTGATGGGTTGCTTAAGAAGCTTGGCGATAGCGCTGGGCTGATTGGACAGAGGGATGAGCGCTATTTGCCGTTTGTCCAGAAGGTGCAGTTGCTGGCTAAGGGATTCAAAACGGAAGATATCGAAGCCTTGCTAAGTCGATATCTTCCTAGTCGATCGAAACGATGGTAGTCCTTAAGAAAAAAGAATCTGTTTTGTAATGTTTTACCAAGTAAATAAGTAAATAAATACAGTCAAAAATAAATACAGTCAAAAATAACTCAAAATCTATTTTATGCAGGATCGAGTGATGAATAAATCGGGAATATTAAACTCCATAGCACATCGGTCAATTGGAACTAGTCTAATGATATATGTGCTGGGTGGTGCTTTTGTAGGACTCAGTGCCATGTCAGTACTAGTCTATCGAGTGCTTGATAGTCAAGCTAGACATGAGATCCAGAAGACATTGAGGATCAAGGTGCGCGAGGTTGAGAGTCAAATTTCTCAAGTGGAAAACTTTACGACTAATATGCAAGTTGCGCTGCAAATTATGCGATCGCAGTCAAATATAACCACCAAGGATTACAAAAGATTAACATTTGAGTTTTTTAAAAAACGTCCATCCCTTGTGATGGGATCGGGATTTGGGCAAACTCCCTATGGGATTATTGCTGACCGTAAATGGTTTTATCCATATTTTTATGTCGATCAGGGATCTCCTGATTCGGTCGGCGATCGCTTGCCTGCCCCGAATGAAAACATTCGCTATTTAGATGTAATTGATGCGGAGTTTTATCCAGACAAGGAATACTATAAATTTGGTATTCAGGCTGGAAAGCCTGCATGGAGTGAACCCTATGATTGGTATGGTATTACTATGGATACCTTTACCTATCTTATCTTTGATGATCAAGGGAAAACATTGGGCTATACGGTAAGTGACCTTAATGTGACCGCCATTACTCAACAAATTAAGGATAAGGCATTCCACGATCAAGGCTATTTTGCTTTAATCAGTCAAAAGGGTAATCTACTGGGCTATCCACCCGATGTAGCAAAAGCAAAAGCCAGAGATAGTTACCGAGATATTCCTGAATTACAAGCAATTTGGTCGCAGATACAGGATAGCAATGGAATTCTCGAATCAGAAGGACAAATATGGGCTTACGATCGCGTAGCGGGAACTAATTGGCTGATGCTAGCGGTTGTTCCCAAAAATGTTGTCGTGTTCCCAGTTTTAAGCATTACTTTAGGAGGAACATTAGGAGCTGGTGTCATTTTAGTCTTAGTCGTAATTTGGTTTGTAAGGCGTTTGAATCGACGCTTGCAGCCAATTGTCGAAGAATGCAATCAAATGATACTGGTGGAGTCAGACGAGAATAAGCAAGTCAATCCTGAATTAAAAATCAATAAAAGTATGGATGAACTCGAAATTCTCTCTACTTCCTTTGAGCGAATGACACAACAACTTAGGGACTCATTTAATGCTTTGCAAAAATCAAACGAAGATCTAGAGATTCGAGTATCAGAGAGAACCGAAGAGCTACAGAGAGCCAAAGAAGCAGCAGACAGCGCCAACCAAGCCAAGAGCGAATTTCTGGCGAACATGAGCCACGAGCTAAGAACACCATTAAACGGGATCCTAGGATATGCCCAAATCCTAAGCCGATCCAAAGAACTGCAAGAGAAAGAGCAGCATGGGATCAACATCATCTACCAATGCGGCAGCCATCTATTGACACTGATCAATGACGTACTAGAGCTATCCAAGATCGAAGCAAGGAA
>NZ_LIRE01000033.1 GCF_001402795.1 Pseudanabaena sp. 'Roaring Creek' | reverse complement strand
TACTGGGTTTGGTTTTCAATTCCCAAAAGTGTAGCCACACTTTTGGGAATTGGTATTAGATAGGTATTTCTAATTGAAGTGAATCAATCCTTGTAGCCCCAAAGATATAGCTTTTGCTGCTTGCGTTACACCAAAACTAAAAATCAAGAAGAGAAGTGGCGCTTTTAGAGAATAATCACTAATAATAAAAACACCACCACCGCAGCGTAAGACTGGAAAATAAAACCGCCAATGTTAATTTCAGTCATTGTCTTGCTCCTGCATTTGTAAATTCTTGATGTGTTTAGTATCGGAGCTTTACGGGCTGGAGTAAGTGATTTGGGCTGTACTAATTCGCGATCGTGAGTACGGAGAATTAGCGATCGCTGATTTGATTGCTTGTGATATGTACGTGAAGCTAATGCGATCGCGATCACAACAAGTTTTGCTTACCGCATGAATGGTGGTGCTTTGCGCCGCCATTCATCTTTGCGGTTTTGATGCGCTCGCTATCTCTTACGTTGCCTATATAGCCGCCGTCAACTGAATCAGGACATAAAACCCAAAATATTGTTGCCGCGCTCTGCGCGGCAACAATATTTTGGGTTTTATGTCCAAACAAGACTGGTGGTAGCTATATATAAAAAAGCAATTTCACCACAACGGTAAAATTGCTGCTTGATGTGAGGAAAATAGTCTATGGTTTAGACAATATTCGCATAAAAAAGTTCATTAGCTGATTATTTGATACCCCATGAGCTACCTCGAAACTACCGCTGAATTTTATAAAGAGGCTGCGAAGACTCCTCAGGTTGGGCTATGTTGCATCAGTACGCCACCGCTGCAATTTCCCAATCTCAAGATCCCTGAAATCATGCAGCAAATGAATTATGGCTGTGGAACGACTATCCATCCGACGGAATTACGCGGCAATCCTAAGGTTCTCTATATTGGGGTTGGCGGTGGTTTGGAAGCCCTCCAATTTGCCTATTTTTGTCGTCGGAAAGGAAGTGTCATCGCGATCGATCCCGTAGCGGAGATGCGCGAAGTCGCGAAACAAAATCTGCAACTAGCCGCACAAGATAACGATTGGTTCGACCCAGAATTTGTAGAAATATTAGCAGGAGATGCTTTCGCCCTCCCTGTGCCCGATGCCTCGATCGATGTGATTGCCCAGAATTGTCTGTTCAATATTTTTGAGCCTCAGGATTTACGGAGGGCTTTGCAGGAAGTTTATCGCGTTCTCAAGCCCAAGGGAAGATTAATTATGAGCGATCCGATCGCCACCCGTCCGATTCCTGCCTCTTTACAATCAGACGAACGGTTAAGAGCTATGTGTCTGTCAGGGGCAATGACCTACGATGAGTATATCTACTCCCTCATCAATGCAGGCTTTGGACAGATAGAAGTTCGCGCTCGTCGTCCCTATCGGCTCCTCGATACCCATAGCTTCGCTCTCGATACATCTTTGATGCTGGAGAGTTTAGATTCAGTATCTTTTAAAGTTCCCATTCCTAGCGATGGAGCCTGCGTTTTTACTGGAAAAACCGCTGTTTATCATGGCATTGATTCCTGCTTAGACGATCGCGCGGGGCATATTTTACAAAGGGGTAATCCCCTTTCGGTGTGCGACAAAACCGCTATAAAACTTGTCGAAAAGTTTCCCGAAGAGATAACTATTACCAATTCCACTTGGCATTATAACGGCGGAGGTTGTTGCTAATGTTAGACATCTTTCACTGGATTGAAAATCTTGGCTATTGGGGCGGATTTGCATTCATGGTTGCCTATATTATTGCGACGATCGCATTCATTCCTGGTTCAGCTTTGACCTTAGGAGGAGGAGCAGTATTTGGCGTGCTTTGGGGATCGATCTATGTGTTTATCGGTGCAACTTTGGGCGCGATCGCGGCTTTTTTAATCGGACGTTATTTTGCGCGAGATTGGATTGCTAAAAAGATTGAAGGTAATCAGCAGTTTATGGCGATCGATCAAGCCGTCGCTCAATCGGGCTTCAAGATCGTGTTTTTAACCCGTTTATCCCCGATATTTCCATTTAGTTTGTTAAATTACGTCTTTGGTATTACCAATGTGGGTCTAAAGGACTATGCGATCGCTTCCATCGGGATGATTCCTGCCACTGTGATGTATGTCTATATCGGTTCTCTTGCGGGTGACCTTGCCCGTATCGATAGCGAAACTCCATCCTTAGATCCCGCATTGCAATGGACAATGCGGATCGTTGGGTTGGTAGCTACAGTTGTCGTAACGATATACGCTACAAGACTTGCCAGTAAAGCGATCGCCGAACTAAATATCAAATAAAAAACGACAGCGTCGTAAATCATAAACCCCCAATGGTGGTGCGAAGCGCCACCATTGGGGGTTTATCTGACATAGCAATTACGAGAAATTACTTAATGAAAAGCATTTCTTGGTATGTAGGCAATGGCCATAGGTCATCGGCAACTTCACCTTCCAAGGCATCGACGTAACCGCGAATTCCATCCATCAGAGGACGAACAGTTTGAGAAAGGAACTGCATATGCTCTTCTATAGAAGCAAAATCATGCTTAGATAGGGCATCGCTGAGCTTGCTTACGCCATCGATCGCCAACTTAGTCAAGGATGCGACTTTCTCAATGGTTTCTTTATCAAAGTCTACACCGATTTCCTTCAAGCTGAGGGAAGCATTACCGAGATCGGCGAGATAACGGGTCGCTGCGGGATAAATCAGGGTTTTTACCATGCTGACCACTAGTTTCGCTTCTACCTCGATCGAAAGAATGTACTGCTCAGCATAGGTCTCGAAGCGGCTTGCTAGCTCAACGGGAGATAGCACTCCCAATTTGCTGAACAATTCCTCAATGTAGGATTCCTTGAGCACTGGCAGAGCATCGGCAGTTGTGCGTAGGTTAGCTAGACCGCGTTCTACGGCAAGCTTGTGCCATTCTTCAGAGTAGCCATTGCCATTGAAAACTACTGCTCCATGAAGCTCCATCACTTCCTTGAGAACTGTTGTAATTGCAGTACTTAGGCTCAATCCCTTTGCTAGTTCGGCTTCGAGCTTTTCTGCGATCCAGTTTAAGGAATCTGCCAAGATGGTATTCATGGCAACGAGAGGACCAGCCACGGATTGCCCAGAACCCACCGCGCGGAATTCAAAACGGTTGCCAGTGAAAGCAAAGGGTGAAGTACGGTTGCGATCGCCAGGATCGGTAGGCAGGATGGGCAGAGTATCTACACCAATATTCATCAAGCCCTTGCCCGTCGAACTCTTCAGTTCACCTTGACGAATTTGCTCGAATACATCTTCAAGTTGAGAACCGAGATAAACGGAGATAATTGCGGGAGGAGCTTCGTTAGCACCCAAGCGGTGGTCGTTACCCGCAGTGGCAACAACCGAGCGCAACAGAGGACCATACTTGTGAATCCCGCGAATGACCGCACCACAGAATACGAGGAACTGGGCATTGGAGTGGGGGGTATCACCAGGATCGAGTAGATTACCCTGAGTTGCATTGCCAACCGACCAGTTAACGTGCTTACCAGAACCATTAATACCTGCGAAGGGTTTTTCATGAAGCAAGCAAACAAAGCCATGCTTTTTAGCGGTGAATCGCAGCATGGTCATGATCATTTGTTGGTGATCCGTTGCTACGTTCGCAGCTTCAAATACGGGAGCAATTTCAAATTGTCCAGGGGCTACCTCATTGTGACGAGTTTTAGCAGGAATGCCAAGGCGATAGAGACGCTCTTCCACATCTTGCATGAATACTTGTACACGTTCTGGAATCGCTCCGAAGTAATGGTCATCAAATTGCTGTCCTTTAGCCGAAGGCTTGCCAAATAGAGTTCTTCCTGCAAGCAGTAGATCGGGACGAGCATTGGCGAAGTTCAAGTCCACCAAGAAATATTCTTGTTCTGCACCACAGCTAGAGTTAACGGGAGCAATTTCCTTCTCGCCCAAAATTTTCAAAACCTTGGTTGCAGCTTTGTTCATTGCTGCATTGGAACGTAATAGTGGGGTTTTCTTGTCTAGAGCTTCGCCAGTCCAAGAGACAAAAACTGTGGGGATGCAAAGGGTGGAACCATTATCGGTTTCCATGATGTATGCAGGACTGGTTACATCCCATGCGGTGTAACCGCGTGCTTCAAAGGTGGAGCGAATACCGCCATTGGGGAACGAAGATCCATCGGGTTCGCCTTGGACGAGTAATTTGCCTGCAAATTCTGAAATTGCCGAACCGTCGCTCTGGACGGAGATAAAGCCATCATGCTTTTCGGCTGTTGCGTTGGTTAGAGGATAAAAGACGTGGGCGTAATATAATGCACCTTTAGAGATTGCCCAATCTTTCATTGCTAAGGCGATCGCGTCGGCTACTGAGACATCAAGAGGTTCGCCAGTTTGAATTGTCTTCTTGATCGATTTAAAAACTGTCTTGGGTAGACATTCTTGCATCTTGCTCAGAGTAAACACATCGGTTGCCCACAGTTCTTCCAAGCGCTTCGGTGCTTTTTTGGGCATTGGTTCGCGATTGGTGATCTGATAAATAGCTTGAATGCGTGACTCGTTTCCGCTCATGATTATTTTAGGGAGTATTGTCAGGTTTTTATAATCATACGCAAGATATATTTATCAAATGGCTAAAAAAGATACCGAATTGATCGCGTTTGATTGGTATAAACGCGCACAAAATTTTTGACGACATCAATTGTCCCTTAATTTTCAGGCAATATTCATGAATTGGCAATACTTTTGGCTGTTCTTACTCCCTTCTCAGTGAAAAATTAGCGTTGCGGTGCTTTGCGCCGCAATGCTAATTCTTGTTTTTGTATGTCTATTTCTTTGGTGGGAAGGTAATATCAATGTACGGGTAAAAATAGCGATAGACAAAAGGGTAAAAGAGCTGGCTATTGGCTCACAAAAATTTAGGAATCACAGGCTTCTCCATTTCTCAACCCTTGGATAAATAAGGCGATCTCTGTCAGCATCATTAATCCTAATCCTGTCTAATACCAATTCACGAAAGTGTGACAACACTTTTGTGAATTAAACACCAATCCCCGTAAGGTTTTGAGATTCCCAAAATGGCAACGCCATTTTGGGAATTTGTATAACAGATGATTGGGAGGTAAAAGAGGAGGAGGGTGTTCAACTATATAGATGATGATATACTCAAAACATATTTAATCATTGGACTGTGGTTTAGATATGACTAAGGTAGTTATTGCTGATTTAGATCCTATTGTAATCAAGAAGTTGGAAAAGCAAGCGTTTCTCCGTGGGCGATCTCTTCAGGCTGAATTAAAATATATACTTGAGTTAGCCGTTTTAAGTCCTTCTCAAGTTGCAGCTAATTTACCGATTCTTCCATTAGAAGATTTACAGCAGTCAGTTCAAAAATCATTAAGAGATTCTGGTTATAATTCCAAAGACAAAATTATTGAACTAGTGCGCGAAGTTAAAAGGGAAATAGTGGAGGAAAGAGAGAATTTTAAAATGCCATGAAGGATCTTCCTAAGCGCATCTTTTTTGATACAAATGTTTATATTATTGGTGTTGCAGATTCGAGTAGTGCTGAACGTGAGATTTTGGTATGGGCTGGCTTTAAGGGAAGAAAAGACAACTCGGTTGAGGTTATTGTCTCTGAAGAGTTATTCGATCAAATTTTACGCGTTGCTAAACGGTTACAGAATAAGGATTGGGGAGGTCAGATCGTAGCGAGTATATGGCAAAATTTCAACATTTATAATGTTTATCTCGAAGCTGAGGATTTAGCCAATATAGAATCATTGGGAGTTATTCCCCGTGAAGATGTTGGAGTTTATTTGACAGCAAGTAAAGGGGAAGCACAGTGTTTTGTTTCTGCTAACCATAAATTGATTCGGAGTTTGGTTAGTGAGACTAAGGAGTTTGAATGTTTAACTCCAGAAGATTTTGTGAAAAAATATTTGCAGAACTGAAAATTTAGAGGTTATTTTTTTCGCTTTTTAAGGCTTCGATAAATAAGGCGATCGCTGTCAGCATCATTAACCCTAGCCCTGTGCGCCAGAGGATTTGCTAGATGAGGGGGAGATAGGTGCAGAGTAAGCTATCTAATTTGTTATTCTGAAGATTAACTGTTGTCATAGAAACTATGAAAGCTTACGAATTTTCTACTACGATTACACCTGACGGGAAACTTGAGTTACCTACGCATCTGAAAAATTTGCCGAAACAGCCAAAAGTTAGGGTAATTGTTTTGATTGAAGAGTTTTTAGATATTGATTTAGAAGATCAGGATGAAGTATTCGAGCCAAGTCCAGAACAAGTTGCGGCTAGTCTTCATAGAGCACTACATGAGGTAAAGACAGGACAAACAAAGCCAATTTCTCAACTTTGGGATAGTCTTGATGGCATCTAATCAGCCAGTTATTCAAGTTGAAACTTCGGGAACCTTTGAACGACAATTTCGGAGCCTGTTTAAACGCTATCGCAAAATTCGCTCAGATGTGCAACCTGTGATCGAACAGTTACAGTCTGGAGAAGTTTTAGGCGATCGCCTATCGGGATTGAATATTGTTGTTTTTAAAGTGCGGGTCAAGAATAGCGATATCCTAAAGGGCAAAAGTGCTGGTTATCGACTCATTTATCAGGTTGAAATTCCTACTAGGGTTATTTTGTTAGCCATTTATGCTAAATCCGATCAGTCAAGTATCTCAACTACGGAGATTGAGGAAATTGTGGAGGCTTTCAAGCGACAGCAAGAACAATCAGAAATTTAGGAATTACGGTTTACGCCATTGTTTAAGGCTTCGAGAAACAAGGCGATCGCAGTCAGCATCATTAACCCTAGCCCTGTCCGCCAGAGGATTTGCCAGATTAGGGGGAGATAAGAGAAGAAGAGGGCGATCGCGCCACACATGGCTGATATGGGGAATGCGAGAAATATACCAAACATGAAGAGCGCAAAGAGTTTTAAAAGTGTAATTGTAAGTTTAAACATAACCATATCAACCCGCAGTTAGTTTGCAACAATGTTTTGTTATCCATATTTTGAGAAGGAGCAAGGACTTTAGCACTCAGTCTTGCTCCCATTAAATTCATGTAACGATCTAATGTGGAAGTTTGCGATAGACTTGATGGAGTGGAATATTAACGCTCAAAACTAACCAAGTCTGATCTTGAGAAATTCTGGAAGCGCAATATCTTTCGTGGGTACTCGAAGGAGTAGATACAGTCATTACAGCAACAAGAATGTTGAACAGATTTGCGATATATCTGCGTTTCATAATTTGTTCTCTCCTGAATTACTCATTCATAGCGACAAATTTATATTAGGTTGAGTACTTCGGATTGCTGACAAATATGCAAAAATGCACCGTTATGAGGTGATGTGCAAGGATACACATGATTTGTCTAGTGCAATGCAGATTTACCTGTGGCAGAACTGAGTAGGAAGAGGAGATATTGATTGAGACTTACGCCTTCGCTTTTGGCTAGAGTAGCTAGGCGGTGATGCAGACCTTTGGGCATCCGCAGCATGAGTTTACCGCCATATCAAAATTCGGAACTAGGTAAGGGAATTTCATCGCCGTATTCGTAGGCGGTTTCTATCCATAGCTCACGGGCTTCGTTGATATTTGTAATGGCTTCTTCGATGGTTTCGCCTTGAGTGAGACAGCCGTTTAAGTCTTTGATTTCGGCAACATAGCCACCATCAGGATCGGGATAAAAGGTAATGGGATAGGTGAGTTTGAGGTAATAGTCTAGAGAATGACGCTGAGAAGTTGATTTATTGGGTTTAGTTATTGTCATCTTTCCAATTCTCGGAATTTAGATTTTCCAAAATTTGGCAGTCAAAATTGAGTCAACATCGCGGCTAAATTGCCATGTATCAAGAAATGGATACTGTGAATATTCACCTCGTACATTCTGAAGTGCAACCTTAAAGCATTTATCAAAGTTGTCGATAAAGTGACGCTTGAGGCTTGGTGATTGTTCGAGAATTTGTTCTAATTCAAATCTTTGAGTTCTAATTGTTACTTCCCATCCTCTAAACTCATTGGGCATATCGACATAACAACGTTTGAGAATATGCTCAATGAGAGTTTTAAGACGACTGACAATCTCTCGTTTATCTCTACCTGCCAAACCATCTAACTCCTCTATCAAATTTTCAATATCAACATTTTCCAAATCACCCGATCGCAATTGGGAGATGACAGTCTCTAGCCACAGGTTGAGATCGGTTTCGTAAAGTATTTGTTTGGTAACTGTTTGAGTCATTGTAAATTTCCTGTAGCAGAACTGAGTAGGAAGAGAAGATATTGATTGAGACTTACGCCTTCGTTTTTGGCTAGAGTGGCTAGGCGATGATGTAAACCTTTGGGCATCCGCAGCATAAGTTTACCGCTATATTCAGATTCGGAACTAGGTAACGGAATTTCATCACCGTATTCGTAGGCAGTCTCTATCCATAGCTCACGGGCTTCGTTGATATTAGTTGCGGCGGCTTCGATGGTTTCGCCCTGAGTGAGGCATCCGTTTAGGTCTTTGATTTCGGCAACATAGCCACCATCAGGATCGGGATAGAAAGTGATGGGATAGGTGAGTTTGAGATGATCGTCTAAAGATTGACATTGAGAAGTTGATTTATTGGATTTAGTTATTGTCATCTTTCCTAAATGTAAAAACTATCATTTCCAAAATTCTTTATTCAAAATCGAAACAAGATCGCGGTTGAATTGCCATGTATTAGGGATCTGATAGCCCTTTGGTGAGTACTCATCTCTTACTTCAATTAGAGCATCTTTAAAAGCATCATCAAAACGTTGATCTAAGTAGCGTTTGAGGCTAGGAGATTGACTTAATAACTCCTTCAATTCCGATCGCTGTTGTCTGATCGTTTTCTCCCATCCTCGAAATTCGTTTGGCATATTCACATAGCAACGTTTGAGAATATGTTCCACTAACACGGTAAGACGATTTTTAAGCTCGCGCCGATCTCTACCTGCCAAACCTTCTAACTCCTCTATTAAATTTTCAATGTCAACATTTTGTAAATCACCCGATCGCAATTGGGAGATTACTGTCTCTAACCACAGGTTGAGATCGGTGTCATAAAGTGTTTGCTTGACCATTGCCTGAGTCATGATCTTTATTCCGTTGCTATTGGTGCGATCGCTTAACTTTTCTATGATGGCATAGTATCATAGCCATTGTCAGACACAAGGGCTTAGTGACAGGGCAAGATGGAAAAACAGCAGTTTTTAGAGAAATTTGAAGAACTGAAAAGTCCTGCTAATGCTGAACGATGGGCGGTGTTGCAATTGTGGTTAATTAAGGCTAAGTCTGATGGAGAGGTTGCCACGGCTTTAGGTAAGGATCGCTCAACGGCTACGCGCAAAATTGGTGAGATTTGCAAGCACTTTGGTACGGTTGCAAAGGGTAAAAAGGAGCAGCGTCAACATCTTGTGCTTTTGTTTCGCAAGCACTGTAAGGATTTTCAGGTGCATCCTAGTATTTATCCAGATTGGGTAGATGGTAATTCGAGCGATCGCCCACAACTCTCAACTAATTCTCAAAATATCTCTACTCCCGAATCAATCCCAGAATTAACCCTTGAGTTTATTGGACGCGATCGCGATCTAACTAATCTCGCTAACCTGAGCAGACAAGCTAAGATCGTCTTAATCAAAGCTGGGGCGGGCATTGGTAAGTCAACATTAGCGCGGGAGTTTTTGCAGACGTATTTCAAAAAAGTGATTCGGATAGAGATGGGTTTGGAGTCGGGGAATGTTACGCCTGCGGAAGAGAAGGTGTCACAAATCTTGCGGAAGGATTTTGATGAGGAACCTAGTCGCGATTTTGGGATTAATCTGGATATTTTGCGAGAGAAGTTAGGGGATCGGGCAAATCCTATCGGAGTGCTAATTGATAACCTTGAACCTGCACTAGATGAGAACTATCGCTTTCGGGAGAAGTTGCGCGGCTATGATACTTTGTTGGCGGTGTTGGGCGATCGCGATGTCTTTTCGTTTACGCTGATCACCAGTCGGCGATCGCTGATTACAACACGAGCGAGAGTACATGAGTATTCACTGGAGGGGCTAGACATTACGGCATGGCAGCAATATTTCCATGATTGTGAGAGTGGGGTAGATTCTGAGACGTTATTGCAGATGCGTGATGCCTATAACGGTAATGCGAAGGTAATGGATATTCTACATGGGGCGATTAAGAACCGTTTTGATGGCAATATTGGAGCCTATTGGAGTCGATACAAGGATGCTTTGCTGGCGGATTCGGAACTAGAAACTTTGATTTCAATGGAAATGGATTGGTTGCGAGATAATAAACTTGATGCTTATAATTTGCTCTGTCGGATGGGTTGCTATCGCTATCAAGATGTAAAAACTGTTCCTTTTGAAGGGTTGATTTGTTTGTTGTGGGATGTGTCTGAATCTCGAAAAGCTTGTGTTGTACATTATCTAAGTAAAAGTTCTTTAATTGAAGTTAAAGTAGAATATTATTTACATCCTGCTGTTCGAGAATCTGCAAAATCATGTTTATTAAACAATAAAATAGATTGGGAGTTAGCAAATCGAAAAGCTGCTGATTTTTGGACAGGAAAAGTACATGAAATTGAAACAATAGTTGATGCTTTAATCGCATTTGAGGCATATCATCATTATACTGCAATCAAAGATTTTTCTCACGCAGGAAACACTTTGGTTAAAATCAGAAAAAACAAATGGGACAATGGTGAAAAGCTCTGTAAATCCTTTTATAGATTAGGTCTACTTCAGCAGATGATTCATGCAATCGACTCAATCAAAGAATTTATAAAATCAAGTTATACTCTTAGTCATATGTACAATACTCTAGGAGATTTGTACTTACTTACTGGTCAGATAAATATAGCTATTGATTACCATAAAAAGTCTGGTTTGTTTGCTGAAAAAGTTTTGCAAGAAGATAATAATACTCTAGAAATACAATTCTGGGCAAAAAGATTGATTAGACGTTCCTTGTTTAATCAGGGGCGTTGCTATATAGAGATTATGGAATTCAAAAGAGCTTTTGATCTACTTAATAATTTGTGCAAACAAGTATCGAAAATCTATAAGTTTGGTGATTTGTATGCAAACGGTGAGTATGAAAATGATACTATCAATAATACTTTATCAGTGTTAGCTTTAGCAAGTTCAAAAATTGGATTACAGAGAAGAGCATATTGTTTGGCTGAATTAGGCTATAGAAAAATTTTAACTCCTTCTTCCGATTCAATGAGTCAGGGATATAATCCATTATTTTTTGGAATGACATATCAAATTCTTGGTGAGTTTACAAAGGCAGAAGTTATGTTTAATCACGCTATTAAATATGCAAAAGAAAGTAATTATAGACAAGTTGAAGGTAAGGCAATCAATGGCTTAGCTGAGATTTATCGTAGGAATGGAGAAATCAAAAAAGCAGTTGACAATCATCTCTTATCAATTGAGATACTAGAAAAAATAGGTGCTATATGTGACCTTGCAGAAGCGTATTTCCAACTTGGGCTAACATATCAGGCAATGGGAGAACATGACCAAGTAGAAGAATATAAAGCAAAAGCACTAAAACTTTTCGCGCAAATGGAAGCACCGAAACAAATCGAAAGAGTTAACAAAGCCTTTGGAGGAAACATACAATGAATACTCAATTAGTCGATTCGATCGCCCAGTTAATTAAATCCCTCCCCGAAGAAGATCGCTCATTACTAAGGGACAAGCTACTAACAGAACTCTTCATCCCAATTCCCAACGCCCAAATATCCCCATCTCAACCCGAATCCCCTAAACAAGAACCGAACCAAAACTTAGCCCACCTATCAACCCTAAGCGATCAACAAGTAATCACCCTCACCGAACTTCAGATGGAAGCATCTCAAGATCAAAGATTAAGTCAACTCTTACAAACCCAACAAGAAAGAACCCTGACCACAGCCGAGCAATCCGAGCTAGAAATGTTAATGGAAATTTATCAGGCAGGACTACTCCGCAAAGCCCAAGCCCTAAATGAAAGCGTCAAACGCGGAGCGATCAAATGAGTATAACTTTAAACAGTATCCAGCCAACATTGCACGAATTAAAACTAGGCTTAAAGGAACTATATGGCGATCGCCTTGTCAAGTTAATCTTATTCGGTTCCCATGCCAGAGGCGAAGCTAATCCCGACTCAGATATTGACTTACTCGCCGTACTCAAAAGCCCAGTATCTCAAGTGCAAGAAATATCCTATACGTCTGAACTTTGCGTCAAAATTCTACTGGACTACGATGAGCTTGTCTCCATCATTCCGATCAGTGAAGATCGATTTAATGCTAAAGATGTTGCTTTATTGAGAAATATTCAAAGAGAAGGAATTGAACTATGAATGAATTTAAGAAGCTATTTTCTTTGGCACTGGAAGAAATAGACATAGCCACACTTTTACTTGAGAGAGAGCATTATCGTACCAGTATTTCCCGTTCCTACTACTCCATGTACTATGCAGCCCAAGCATTATTATTGTCTCAAAACATAGATACATCAACCCATAAAGGACTGATTCGTTTATTTAGCCTACATTTTGTAAAAACAGGACAATTCTCTCCAGAATGGTCAAATACTTTAAAAGCAGCCTACGACCTTAGACAATTGAGCGACTACGATGCAGAATTTACTGGCACATTAGCAGAAGCAGAAAAAATCTTAGAACAAGCAAAGGCTTTTGTGGCTGAAGTAGAGCAAGTGTTACAAGAGCTTTTTGGCGATCGCCGCTAACTCAAGGTATAAAATAGGAGATGTCAAATATTACTGACTGTCTAAGATCATGACTCTTGCAAACATCCCCCAAACAGTCATCACCATAGAGCCAGCAAATCTTAAGCGTTGGACAGTGCAGGATTATCATCGCATGAGTGAGTTGGGGCTTCTCAATGGTGATCGCACAGAACTAATTACTGGACAAATCACGATAATGACAGCCAAAGGAACGCCCCACGTCACATCATTACATTTACTTGCCAATGTTTTGCGTGATCGCCTTGGCGATTTGGCATTAGTTCGCACCCAAGATCCAATTCACCTAGATGATTTCTCAGAACCAGAACCAGATTTAGCGATCGTCAAAGGGACAGTTTTAGATTATGTTGAACAACATCCAAGTCCTGAACAAATTTATCTTGTCGTAGAAGTTGCCGACTCCACACTAAAACAGGATTGTGAAATCAAAGATAAACTCTATGCCAAGGCTGGTATCGCTGACTACTGGGTTCTGGCTCCCGAAAAACGTCAATTGCATATCTTTCGTAAACCAACGCCGACAGGTTACACCGAGCATCTTATTCTTACTGAGCCAAACCAAGCCTCGCCTTTAGCATTTCCTGATTTTGCGATCGCATTAACTTCGATCCTCCCTCCCATCTCATGAGGTAAATTATGATTGCCACAACAAGGTTTAATTACATAATCAGATACGGTTGCATTTCATCCTTGAATTGGCGAATCAATAAATATTTAGAAGTGGGAAGGATCAGGCATGAATGCGATCGCTATTGACTTTGGAAGTAGTAACACCGTGATTGCGCGATGGAATATTGCCACCGATCGCCCTGAAAACATTAACTTTGAGAATTTCAGTCGTCCTTTTCCTCTAGATTGCCTCGTTCCTTCACTGGTGTATGTGCAGAATGCCAAATTAGAACTTGTGGAAATCGGGCAAAGGGTAATCGATCGCGGTAAAGACTGTGCCCAACCCAGATTATTTACCCAAATCAAGCGACGGTTGGTGGCGAATGTAAATTACGTACCTAAACTTGATGGTATTAAAATTACGCCCGCATGGTTGGGGAGTCAATTTTTACGCAAATTATCTGAAGAATTGCGATCGCAACAGATTTTCCCATCCGAAATCATCCTCACCGCACCAGTGCAAGCTTACGAAAAATATTTACGTTGGCTAGAGGAATCAGGTGCGAGCATATTTGCCCCCAATCTCCCCACATTAACTGCCCCACTAATTCGGGTTATCGATGAACCGACAGCGGCAGCCCTAGGCTATGAGGCGCACGCAGCAGGCTCTTTAGTATTAGCGATTGATTTTGGCGGTGGCACATTAGACTTGGCTCTAGTCCGCCTGCCTCAGAGTGAGAATATCAGCAAATGGGGGGAACAGGTGGGGAGAGATCGTCCTTTATGGACTGAATATCAGGCGGATACGATCGCCAAAACTGGATATACGGTTGGTGGTGAAGATATCGATCGATGGTTAATGCAAGACTATCTAGACAGCCATGAGTCCGACGCGGAAGGCAAGGAAACTAACCTGAGTATGCTGAAGTTCTTGATGGAAAGAATTAAAATCCAACTATCGGAAAGCGAAACTGCTTCGGAAGTCTTTTTTGATATCACAACCCAATCCACGACCGAGATTACCTATACAAGGAAGCAATTAGAGCAATTGCTCCAAAGCAAAGGCTTTTACCGAGTTCTCCAACTGGCGATCGATGAGTTAGTCAATCGCGCTTTTAATAAGGGCATCTTGAAGGGGGATATTAAAACCATTCTTTTAGTTGGTGGTTGCACGTTAATTCCATCGGTGCGGTTGTTTGTAGAAGACTATTTTAAAATGGGAAAGGTATATAGTCATAAACCCTTTGAAGCGATCGCCCATGGTGCGTTAAGACTCAGCCAAGGCGTAAGCTTACAAGATTATCTTTTCCATTCCTATGCAATTCGATATTGGGATCGGGGAACCTCGCAATGGAAATATCAACCTTTATTTCGGAGTGGTCAAGTCTATCCCACCCGTCGCCCCGTCGAGTTAGTGCTCCGAGCCACTCAACCCAATCAGACCGAAATTGCGTTAACGATTGGAGAATTGGAAAGCCGTCCCCTCGGTGGAGCCGAGGTTAGTTTTGAGGGCGATCGCCTAATTATGCAGTTTGAGCCAAAGGCAAAAGAAAACTTTCAACCCCTCCAGACCGATGCGAGTGGAGAGGGAATCCCCCAAGCGATCGCCATGCTCGATCCCTTGGGACAACCCGATTGCGATCGCCTAAAAGTTCTATTTAGCATTAGTGCCAAACGCGAATTACTCATCACCGCGATCGATCTAATTAACCAACGCCAGTTACTAACCGACTACCCCGTGGCGAAGTTGCAATAATTCTAGAGCGCCAACTCTAATGAAAAGCCCACACGACTGTCATAGATTAAGGGCGATCGCCGCCATTCAATTTTGGTACCCAAACGTAAATTATTAGTAATGGCATAACTCGTCGATAGGGTAGTGGTGCTCATTTCCAAATTGCCATTGGGGGAAGTAAAGACATGGCTGAGTCGCAAATCTGAACTATGGGGTGACAGGACTAAAACCCCTTGTAAACCCACATCTAGCCCCGAAATTTGAGGACGGTCTAGTTGATTGAACTGACGATAACCGATAATCGGGGCAAGGTTCCAATAGGAACCCAAGGGCAGCATATAGTAGCGAATATTTGCCTGAAGCTCACTTTCTCGACCGCTAAACTCAGTCTGATAGCTTCCACCGATCGTCAAAGGAGAATGCCCCACAAATAAATCTTCAACCCCAGCATTCACCCCTAGGGAATTATTGCGGGATGTCAAACCAATGTTGAGTTTTGTGTTAAAGCTGGGGATTCTATAAATATCTTCTAAAAGGTCGGGGGGATTGTCCAGCCAACGTCTTAATACTGGGCTGCTATCGATCACTTGGCGATCGATTTCTAGCTCGCTCGCCCGTCGCGAAATTTTGGCATCACCATAGGCTGCGGTGCTGATACCGAAGTAAGACAAAGCAATTATGGCGATCGCCCAAGTTTTTTTCATGCAAATTTTATGTATTTTTGAAATTTGCGCCTCAGTTAGCGCGATATCCAATTTGTTTTAGATTCTAGCGCTAAATTACCAAGCTTGTCTTAAGCATTATGGCGATCGCCAATCAAGCTAATTAGACCAAGCTAATTAGACCAAGCTAATTAGCTTGGCGTAAGTAAACTTAAAACCTAGAAGAGCATACCGCCCGCGCAGCGGGCGGTATGCTCTCTGGTTTTGGTTTTTAATTATGCCGAACTACTTA